>NZ_OY781616.1:2077500-2360000 GCF_963677005.1 Maridesulfovibrio sp.
GAACAGCTGCGCAGATATGAAAGGGTCATAGCCGTAACCCCGGATCTGATATTCCTTGTAAATGCCGATTATGAATATGTTATGGTCAATGATTCATATGCCAAAGCCTTCGGGTATTCTCCGGATTATTTCATCGGAAGGCACGTGCAGGAGTTCATCGGCCATGATCTGTTCAAGGAATGCTTCAGTCCCCGCATTGACATGGCATTTGCAGGCAGACCGCAATCACATGAGACCTGGATCAATCTACCGGCCGCGGGCAGACGTTTTTTTTCCCTCACATATCAGATGATAGATTCAATAGACAAAAAGGGACGACTCATAGCCGTAGCCGCTCATGATATCACTGCGGTCAAGCTGGCAGAGGAAGACCGCAAAAACATATTCGAGGTCTCTCTTGATCTGCTCAGCATCGCAGACTTCAAAGGCCGCTTTCTGGAACTGAATCCCTCCTGGCACAAAACACTGGGCTGGTCTGAAGATGACCTGAAAGGCAGAAGCTGGATAGACTTCACCCACCCTGACGACCGTGAACGTTCACTGATATCAATGGAAAGCCTCATGGAGGGAATCGAGGTCCGCGACTCTGAAAGCCGGTTCCGGGACAAAGACGGAAACTGGCGCTGGATTTCGTGGAGTCTCCACCCGGACAAGGAGCGCGGAAAAATCACAGCAGTGGCCCGCGATGTCTCCGAGCAGAAATCAATGGTCGAAGAATTGAAAAGGCTGGCCAGCACAGACCCGCTTACCGGGGCAAGCAACCGAAGATTTTTCCTGGAGCGCGCACGGGAAGAAATAGACCGCTTCAAGCGCTACGGCGGAAGCCTGTTCTTCATGATGCTTGATATCGATCATTTCAAACTTATCAACGACACCTACGGTCACGAAGTGGGTGACCGCGTACTGCAGGAGCTTGTGAAATGTTCGCGTAAGACCCTGCGGACTTCGGACGTTTTCGGCAGAATAGGCGGAGAAGAATTCGCAGCCGTGCTGGTTCAGGGCGATATGGATTCGGCCCGGCAGGTTGCTGAGCGACTGCGGACAACTCTGGGCGACATGAAAATTCGCTGTGGGAAAAATATTGTGAAATTTACCGTAAGCATAGGCCTGACCTGCATACCCAGTGAGAGCCCCACCATAGAAGAAGCCATGAAGCAGGCTGACCGTTGCCTGTACCAGGCCAAAAACGAAGGCCGTAACAGAGTGGTCAGCAGGTGCGATTGATTTCCTGTTGCCAGTGACAGTGCAGCACGTTCAATAAGATCTCCCGTAAATCCCTCCGCCTGCCTATTGCAGTCGGTCCTCACACCACGCGCCCGGTGGACGGCAATTCCGCTACAAGCCACCGGCAGATTGCGACTGTCCGAAAAACAGGACTCCCCCTATTGAGCCTCGACATCGCCTGAAACAGTACCATTGCAGCCTTGTGACGGTTGTCCGTTTTTACGGAGTCCTTTTTTTCAGAATATTGTGCAAAAAAGCACAAACATGCTCACGCGAATCTATAAAAATTTTTACCCCGCCTCTGACACAAGCACTCACTCGATTTTATTTTTCTCCATATTTACAGGCAATTAAACACCAAAAACAAGCGCTAAAAAACAGCCTTCGAATGGGCTGGTATGTATATTGCTGTCTATCATTGTATGATTGACCAATCATAATCATTGATATAGCTTCCAACCGTCGCAACAGGTCGACTGACATCAAGATTGCTCAGGCTCTTTGGAGAAATAACGGCCCGGGTAAATAAGCAACGCAGAGAGAATATCTGCTTGACTGATTGACCAATCTAAGATGCCGACCGTTGTTACCGTCCAAGCGGTAAGGGCCTTCCCCCAAGAAGGCCCCGCAACAGGATGAAAAAGAGGGATATACCGGAAATTTTCGTGGATTCGGAGATTCCGGCGGCTGAGGTTACGGGTTCCACATACCATTTAAGTTTTCACGGAGGACGAAACTGCACTGAAACAGCACATCCAGTTTCTACCGGTAGTTTCCAGGCCATAAGGCCAGTTCAAGAATCATTCTAAGTTTTAAGGATTGATCCGTTGAAGAACAGATATATACCCATAACACTTATCGTCGCTGTATGCCTCATTGCTGCTGCGGCCGGATTTCTCTTCCCGCCATCAGAACCGGAAACCCCGGTTCGAGTTGTGTTGGACAACAGCGGCGGAAGAGTAATCTTCACCCACGTTACCCACACAGAAGATTTCGGCTACGAATGCTCCGACTGTCACCATGACGAGATCGGACAGGACAAGCCTCTTCCGTGCGGCTCATGTCACCCCAAGGCGTTTGATGAAAAATTCCGCAAGGCACACCAGAAGAACTTCGCGAACACCGAAGCCTGCCTTCGCTGCCATGAAAATGTTCCCACCGGTCCCCTTGCCGAAGAGGACAGGCCGGATACCGAAAATATTCCTTTACGGTCTGAGGCCTTCCACACCCAGTGCATGAGCTGTCATGAAAACGATGGCGGTCCCTACGGCGAAAACTCCTGTTACACGTGCCACGCGAGGTAGTTTAGATGCTCAAGATTCATTATTCATTGGAATCAGATGCCAGAGACGCCATCAGCGAAATATCCGCGCCGGCAGAACTGAACATCCGGGTGCGCAACCTCGTCCTGAACACCAAAAAGGGACAGAGCCTTGCCCGTGGCGACATGATCGCCGAGCACCCTTCAAAATACGGTGGAGCCTACCATGCGTCAGCGTCCGGCAAGGTTTCCAAAATAAATTATCATAACATGACCATCCAGTGCGATGCGGCCGGAACCGCTGTCGAGCCTCTGGATGTGCAGTCCATGGGCCCGGGCAAGGATCTGCTGCGCACACTGCAGGGACTGGGGATTGATACGGCTCCCCTGGCCTCAAGCAGCGAAAGGCTGGTCATCAACGGTCTCAATCCCGAACCGGGAATCACTGTGGCCGAGGTTCTCCTTGAAACTGAAAAAGATGTGATCGAGACAGGTCTGCGCATAGCCCAGTCCATGATCACCCCTGTGCAGACGGTGCTGGCGGTAGCTTCCGGAACATCCTATTCCCTTACCGGTGCGGAAACATTCTTCATAAAACCGAAATATCCGCGTTCTCTGGACGCATTGGTTGTGAAAAAAATAACAGGGAAGGAATTCCCGGCCGACACCAAAGTGATCAGCGTGATGGACCTCTACAACATCGGTCTCGCCGCAGAAAGCGGACTTCCGGTGACCGATACGCTGATGACCGTCAACAAGCGCAATTACCGCGTCCCGCTCGGAACACCGATCAGCCACCTGCTTAACGAACTGGATCTGCCCGTAAAGTCAGGAGACAAGGTTGTACTGGGCGGCCCCTTCCGCGGGGAAGCTGTCTACAGTCTGGATGAAGGTGTAAAAAAGGGAGACTACGGCCTGTTTGTCATCACAGCCGGAGCGTTTCCATCCATTGAGGATGCCACCTGCATAAACTGCGGAGAGTGTGTGCTCAGCTGTCCCGGCCGCCTGCAGCCGAATTTGCTCAGCCGTTACGCAGAATATGAAATGTTCGACAAGGCCGAGCAGCACCATCTGAACAGCTGTTTCGAGTGCGGGCTGTGTTCCTTCAACTGTACGGTTCGAAGACCTATTCTGCAGTACATCCGCTTTGCAAAGGATCAGCTCCGGGCCAGCGGACATTCAGAGTAGGCTCAAGACAGCCTGCCGGGCATGAAAATGCCTCACAGGCACTTTCGTTGACGGCCACGGGGAAAGCCCCATGGATATCCCTGAATAGAGGGACGCCGGAATACCAGGCCTCCGCTATTGATTGGACAATCATACAGGGACAAACCGGACGAACAATAAAAACCAAAGTTTCAAGGGTTTACATATGACTCCTCCAGTAATCAAAGCAATGTCCGACATTTCGGTCAGACTTACGGTCTCGCCCGCTCCGCACTGGCGCAGCAGACGAACCGTAACGAAGATGATGCAGTACCATCTTCTGGCGCTGCTCCCCGCTCTGCTAGCGGCATTCAACATGTACGGCCTGCCGGCTCTTGCCACGGCAGGAACTGCCGGTGCCGTTGCAGTACTTACAGAGATCCTCTGTCTGAAAATGCAGGATCGGGACATAAACGTTGATAACTTCACCGCCCTATACGAAGGGCTGCTCTTCGCCTTTCTGCTGCCTGCCACCGCGCCGTGGTGGATGGTGGCCTGCGGAGCGGCAATCACCATCGTACTCGGCCGCACAGTCTTCGGCGGGTTCGGAACCAATCCGGTCTGTGCCCCGCTTGTGGCATGGGCTTTCTGCCGCGTCTCCTGGCCTGCCGCCATGGACATAGACCTCAACCTGGCAACATTCGCCATCAACGCTCCGCTTGACCAGCTTAAGCACTTCGGAATCGATTCGCTCGGACAGTTCGACTATACGGACCTGTTCCTCGGCCGTCAGCTCGGAGGGTTCGGAGCTTCGCAGATCATAGCCGTGCTGGCCGGGGGAATTTTCCTCGTAGCCACCGGATGGGTTCGCATATTCATTCCTGCTGCGTTTCTGATCGGTGTTGCCGCTACAGCATCTATCTTCTGGATGATCAATCCCGAAATGTACGCCGACCCGCTCTTCCACCTGCTGACCGGTTCGGTCATGTTCGGGGCCTTCTTCCTGGCGCCGGACGTGGCATCGTGCCCGGTAGGCATCATTCCGCAGGTCCTTTACGGGCTCATCGCCGGGATCATGGTCATCATCATCAGGGTCTACGGCATCTACCCCGACGGCGTTCCCTTTGCCATCATGGTGGCAAACATCCTGACTCCCCTGCTCGACCGGGTGCGTCCCAAACCTTTCGGAGGCAGATAAACCATGCGCGAAATAATTCATATGATCGTGGTTCTCTCCATCATCTGCGCCACATCCGGAGCAGTACTGGTCAACCTCAAGCAGGCGACCAAAGGACAGATAGAACAGCAGGTTCTGACCTATGTACAGGGCCCGGCTCTTCTTTCGGTTCTTGAAAACCGCGACAACGACCCCATCAAGGAACGCATGACCATCAAAGACGTCACCGTATTTCCGGCCATGAAAGACGGAAAACTGGTCGGCGTGGCTCTTGAATCCTTTGCCCCCGGTTATTCCGGAGATATCGGAGTCATGGTCGGATTCGATGTGAACAAGGATGAGCTTCTCGGAATAGGGATCACCACCCAGACGGAGACTCCCGGACTTGGAACCCGCGTTACCGAACCGTCATTCACTGGCAGGTTCAAAGGACACGGACTGGGCTCCATGCAGCTGGTAGCCAAGGGCGGTGACATAGACTCGGTTGCCGGAGCCACCTACTCCTCCACCGGTACAGTGGACGCGGTACGCAAGGCTATTGAAATCTACCAGTCCATCAAGCCGGAAATCAACCTGATCTGGAAGAAATCCTAAGGAGATACCATGAGCCGCTTAGTAAAAGAATTTGCAAAAGGACTCTGGGCCGAACTTCCTCCGTTCAGGGTTCTGCTGGGGCTCTGCCCCACGCTGGCCGTAACTTCCACTGCCGAAAACGGTCTTGGAATGGGCCTTGCGGTCGTATTCGTTCTGACCATGTCCAACCTGATCATCTCGGCGATCAGGAAAATCATACCTGCCAAGGTTCGCATAGCCTGCTTCATCGTTATCACGGCCTCGCTGGTCGTTGCCGTTGAACTGCTCATGCAGGCATATGTCTACCCGCTCTATCAGCGCCTCGGCATCTTTGTTCCACTGATCGTTGTAAACTGTCTGATACTGGGACGCGCGGAAGCCTTCGCTTCCAAAAACGGTGTGCTGCTGTCCATTGCCGATGCTCTGGGAATGGGACTCGGCTTCACCGCCTCGCTGACCTTTCTCGGTGCCATACGCGAAATCCTCGGAAGCGGAACGGTCTTCGGAGCGCAGGTCATGTGGTCCTCTTTCCAGCCGGCAGAGCTTATGGTCAAGGCACCGGGCGCTTTCGTAGCCCTGGGGGTCATCCTTGCCGGCATGAACGCCTTCAACAGGTACCAGAGCCGCAGAAAGGGCGAAACTCCGCCCGATGTGATGAATTCATCCTGCGCCGGCTGCGGAGCCTGCGGGGCAATCCAGAATCTCAAGGACAAGTAGGGGAGGACGCAGGAAATGGAATACTTCATGCTTTTTATCTCCGCCATTTTTATCAACAACATCGTGTTGGTGCAGTACCTCGGGTCCTGTCCCTTCATGGGTACCTCCAAATCCACCGATGTTGCCATGGGAATGGGCGGAGCGGTCATATTCGTCATAATCATGGCTACCGCCATCACCTGGCCCCTGCAGCAGTATGTGCTGGTGCCTTTCGGCATCGAATACCTGCAGACCATCGTCTTCATTCTGGTCATTGCCTCGCTTGTCCAGTTTGTCGAGATGTTCCTCAAAAAGGCCATACCGCCACTGTATAAATCCCTGGGCCTGTTCCTCCCGCTGATCACCACCAACTGTGCGGTGCTCGGCGTGGCTATCATGGTCCAGCGCAACGGCTACTCCTTCATCAAGTCGGTCATGTTCGGACTCGCTTCGGGCATAGGCTTCCTGATCGCTCTGGTCATTATTTCGTCAATCCGCGAACGACTGGATATCGCGCCGGTTCCGACTGTTTTCAGAGGCGTTCCCATCGCCCTGGTAACGGCAGGAATCATGTCCCTGGTGTTCTTCGCCTTCAAGGGCATGGCAGCTTAACCGGACAGTCAAGGAGAGAGATAAAATGGTTACATCTTCTATTGTTATTCTGTTTCTGCTGGGATTCACAGCAGCAGGCATACTTGCGGCAGCATCCAAGGTTCTGCATGTCGAAGAAGACCCCCGCATAGCCAAAGTGGAAGGCTGCTTTCCGGGCGCCAACTGCGGAGGCTGCGGTTTCCCCGGTTGCTCAGCCGCTGCAGCGGCAGTGGTCAAGGGTGACGCCGAACCGGAAATCTGCGTTGCGGGCGGACCTGAAATAGCCCAGAACATAGCCGCCATCATGGGGGTTGAGGCAGCATTCAAGGAGCCCAAAGTTGCGGGTAACATCTGCACCGGCGGTTCCAGAGCCAACCTGCTCTTTGAATACGAAGGGGTGGAAGACTGCCGCGCGGAGGCCCTGCTTTACGGGGGGGAGAAAATATGCGGACTGGGCTGCATCGGAATGGGGTCCTGCGTCAAAGTGTGCTCTTTCGACGCAATCCGCCTCAACGACGACGGCATCCCGGTCGTAGACATGAACGCCTGCCGCTCCTGCGGCAAATGCGCGGAAGTATGCCCCACCGGAGCCATCCGCATCAGCGGCATGACCATGGACCTGCTGCACCTCAACCAGATAGACGACTGCCTGGCTCCCTGCATGCAGAAATGTCCGGCCCAGATAGACGTCCGCACATATATAAACCAGATGAAAAACGGCAACATGCGCGGTGCTCTTTTAACCATGAAAGAACGCAACCCGCTTCCGCTGGCAGTAGGCCGTCTCTGCCCTGCTCCCTGCGAAACAATCTGCCGCCGCAATATCGCCGATGACGGTGTTGCCATCCATACCCTGCACCGCTTTGTGGCCGACTGGGAAATGAACTCCGGTTCACGTATCAAGCTGGACTGCAACCCTCCGAGCGGACATAAGGTTGCGATCATCGGTTCCGGTCCTGCGGGACTTTCCTGCGCATACTTCCTGCGCCGCATAGGTCACGAGCCCTGCCTGTTCGAAAAGCGTGAGGCAATCGGCGGCATGATGAAAGGGATCATACCGGAATACCGTCTTCCGTCCAAAGTCGTGGACTGGGAAATCCAGTCTATCCTTGATCTTGGTGTAGATGTAAAAACCGGCGTGGAATTCGGTAAGGACATCACGCTCAAGTCTCTGGAAGAGCAGGGATACGAAGCTGTTTTCATCGCCACCGGTGCATGGAAGGTTCCTGCACTGGGCATTGAAAACGATGATGCTGAAAATGTTTTAGACGCAATCTCGTTCCTGGAAAAAGTCGGCAGGGACATCACCGACCTCAAGGGTAAAAAACTTGTTGTTGTGGGTGAAACCAATACCGCAATGGATGTAGTGCGCAGTGCCGCACGCCTCGGCTGCGATGTAACCGCACTTATCGGATGCATTCAGCGCAAGATGTCCGCCAACAAGAACGAAGTTAAACGTGCTGCCGAACTCGGCGCAGACCTCATGTACCTTACCAGCCCGACCCGCGTTATTGCGGAAGACGGAAAGGTTACCGGGATTGAATTCTGCGAAGTTCAGTATGATGACCCCAAAAAGGCGGCAGGAACACCCAAGCCGGTCAGCGGCACTGAACGCATCATTGATGCGGACATAATCGTCACCGCAACCGACCGCACGGTGGACACCGCTCCGTTCAAGGATGAAAACGGCGATCCGCTTTTCAACCTGAATAAGAAGACAGGCGGAATCAAGGCAGACGGTTCTTCACTGCGTACCGACATACCAAACGTATTTGTCGGCGGTGAAGCGTACACAGGCCGCAGTATATTGATCCAGGCCGTGGCTGACGGAAGAAGAGCCGCACGGGCCATCCATCACTACGTGACCGAAGGCGACATTCCGGACCCGCAGAATCCGCAGCTCAGGGTTATTCCCGAGTCCATTCTCAAAAACATGGAAGTCACCTACACAATCCCAAGAATCAAGGTTCCCGAAATATCCGTAGAGGAACGCCGGAACACATTCAAGGAAGAGGTCAAGGGATCCATTGTGTACGAAGCGGCCCGCAAGGAAGGAAGCCGTTGCCTGCGCTGCGGTCTGACCTGCTACGATGCCGAAGCCGGATCGGAATATGCCGCTGACGCAGACGTTCATAAATTCAGCGAACTTCATAATGATTAATCCACTTAATGCGACCTTCAATAGACGTTTATTCGTCAAGGCGATAAGTGCCACGGGATTCGGGGCGGCCCTTGCGGCCACCCCGGTCTCCGCGGCCATGCGCATAGCCGATATCTTACGCATCGGAGGCCGCAGCAGCGAGATCAGCCGGACCCGTTTCATAATGGGTACGGACGTCACCATATCAGCCGTACATGAATCGGCCGAGGAAGCCGCCAAGGGAATTCAGGCCGCCTTTGACGAAATGGAAAGGCTGGCCGCTCTGTTTGACCGTCGCAATACCGATTCCGAGATATCAAGGCTCAACAGGACCGGCAGGCTGGACAACCCCTCTCCGGAATTTGTCGAATTGATTGACCATGCCAGATCCCACTATCTGCGCTCCAACGGAGTATTTGATCCTACCGTCCCCGCAGAACAGGTGACACAGGAAACACAACCCGACAGGTCTGCTCATTTTTCCGCAGCCATCAGGAAAAACGGAAATGAAATGCGACTTGAAAGCAAAGACGTGCAGATCAATCTGGACGGCATAGGAAGAGGATACATTGTTGACCGGGCATCGGAAATGCTGTCGTCCCTGGGCATTGAAAACCATCTGGTCAACGCAGGCAGCGACATCCGCGCAAAAGGCGAAAGGACTCCCGGACAGCCATGGATAGTTGCCATAACCGGACCGTGGAAAAAGGAATATTTTCAGGCTGTCATAACGCTCAAGGACGCGGCTGTATCCACTTCGGGAGGGAAAACCTTCGTAAACGAAAAATCCGCTCAGCCCTGGGCAAGCGTATCTGTAACCGCCCCCACATCAGCCGAAGCGGACGCGCTTTCGACCGCAGCTTTCCTAATGGATACCCGCAAGGCGGAACTTTTCATCAACGGCCAGAAAAACTGCGGCGGCCTCATGCTAGCGCAGGACGGCAAAAAAACATTTTCGCGCAGCTGGCAGAAGCTGGTAGGCATTTAGTCCCGCCGAGTTGTGTCAGTAAAATTTCATAATAACAAGTTGTTCCAAACCGCAGAAGCTGCCGTGAAAAACCTCCTATCCCAAATAACGGCACACACCTGTTAAACCGGGCCCCTGTACCGCCCGGTTTAGGGCATCAACAGGCACTGCGGTTCTGGAGTCAACATACATACGGGAAAACCAACCTCACTCCCATGAAAGCTAAGCGGCCAGGAAGCTCACTCTTCCTGGCCGCTTACGTTTTCACTGTCGCTGCACAGAACCAGTTTTTCGGCTTCATTTCCGGGCATCGGCCGGCCCAGATAAAATCCCTGTACCGTGTCGCAGCCCAGCTCGCGAAGTATGGCAAGCTGGTTTCCGGTTTCCACTCCTTCCGCAACCGCTTTCATTCCCAATCCGTGGGCCAGCGATATTATGGAGTCCACAAGCTGCTTTCCATCGCCGCCGGATTCCAGTCCGTCAATAAAACTCTTGTCGATCTTCAGGCTTCTTGCCGGGAAAGTACTCAGATATGCCAGCGAAGAATAGCCGGTACCGAAATCATCTATGGAACAATGCACCCCAAGAGCCAGAAGAGACCTGAGCTTGGCTGCGGCCAACCCCGGATCAGCCACAAAAGCGGACTCCGTCAGCTCTATGTATAGACTTCCCGGAGGTATCCCGTTTCTCTCTATGGTCTCGGAGACATACTTCACAAGCGCCGGTTCCGTAATGTTCTTCGCGCTCATGTTGACGGAAAGATGCAGTCCCCGACAAACTCCGCTTACACTCATGCACGCGGACCACATGGAGCAGGCCTTTTCCATTACATGACGATCCAGTCTGACGATAAGTCCGGTCTCTTCCGCCATGGGAATGAATTCCGCAGGACTGACCAATCCTCTCTCAGGATGGTGCCAACGCACCAGAGCCTCGAATCCGATGAGGAAAATCCCGCCCTGTATATCATACTGCGGCTGATACACCACCTCGAACTGATCATGCTGCAAAGCCGCGTTGAAGTCGCTTTCAAACTGAATGATATCCAAAGAGGACGCATACATGGACCTGGTGAACACCGAAAGGATATTCTTACCGCGCTGTTTCGATCTGCGCATGGCTATATTGGCGCGGTTGATGATTTCATCCGGCCCCAGTTCCTCATCATTTCCCCGGTGAATGTACATGCCGTAACTGACATCCAGCTTGAACTCGACACCGCCTATTTCATAAGGTCTGCTTAATTTTTCCCTGATTTCAGTCAGCCTTGCCAGACTCCGGCATGAATCAATATCCCGAAGCAGGATTACGAAATCATCACCGCCGATCCTGCAGACAACGGAATTCCTGCCTGCCGCCTCGGAGAGTCTGGACGATATATCCACGAGCACATTGTCCCCGGTATAGTGGCCGAAGCTGTCATTGACCCGTTTGAAATTAAGCATATCCAGAAAAACAACGCTGTAGCGCCGGGAAGGATCTTCCTTGCAGCAGTCCATGGCCGACTGTATCTGTTCAGTCAGCATTCGCCGGTTGGGAAGGCCGGTCATGTAATCACGGTATGCCATACGTTTGAGGGCTTCGCGTGATTTCAAAAGATTCCCGAAGACACGGACAGTGAGATAGGCGGTGGCAAAGACGAAAATACTGCCAAGGCAGAGTATGGGCCCGAAAATTGAATTGAAATCAAAACGGTAGTGGAAAGTCTCACCCATCAGGACTATCGAATACCCGGCCACGAAGGAGGCGATCAGCCCGATGAGAAGGAAAAAACTCTTACGTACCCGGCGGTACAGTAAAGGCTCTTTTGTGCGCAGCATGCCGATCTGGCGGATATAAACCCATATTCCGCTCAAAAGCAGGATCAGTCCGCTGGAAAGGCAGGCAAAAAAAATCGCATGGTCAGGTTCATTCAAATTATGCATACGGTATTATTAAACTCAATACAAAATGCTGTAAACAATTCAAAGGAAGGCGGAATCATTTCAGTTTTCCAAGTTCCCGAACAAGTACCCCGAGATCAGGACGGCTGTTGATGTCATGTACATCCACATAACGCACAATCCCCTGTTTATCTATTATGAATACGGCCCGCTCGGCGATTCCTCCAGCCCGCAGCACGCCGTATTTCGCAGCGGTCTTCCCATGCGGCCAGAAATCCGAAAGGACCGGAAACCAGACTCCGTTATCACCCATCTGTCTGGTCCAGGCATAAAGCGAAGGGACATTATCGGCAGTGATGCCCAGCAGCACGGCGTCATTCTTCTCAAAAAGTTCCCGTGCAATGTTGTATCCCGGCCACTGGCCGGAACAAACCGGAGTGAACGCCGCAGGGACAAAAGAAATAACCACATTCCTGCGCCCTCTGAAGGACGAAAGTCTGATTTTGTCCCCATTGATTGACGGGAGCGTGAAATCAGGAGCCATATCGCCAACGCGGACCTTCAAGGAACTGTCCACGGGCTTGAGTTTTCCGGGATCAAAAATCTGCTCCGCTGAAACATCCGCCTGTGCAACAGCAGACAGGAGAATTGAAAGAGCCGCGAACATACATATTATCCATTTTTTTTTCATTTCCCGATGACCTTCTTCAACTTATCAAGAAAAGTTTCCATACCGCCCATACGCCCTTCATGAGAAAATACGGTTCGCAACTCTGCCCCATCTTTTTCAACCAGATAGAAGCACGGCGTTCCCGGACCGCCAACATCGGCATGTATCTTCAACTCCGGGTCGGGGAACAGAGGAAACTGCACCGCATACTTATCCCGGAAAAAATCAGTTTCGAACTGCGAATTTCCTACTCCGACACCGATCATGACAATTTTACCGGATTTTCCGGCCTTAAGAAGCTTTGTGTAAAGAAGGTTAGTCTCCGGCGCTTCCTTCTGACAATGCGGACAATACATGCTGAAAATCTCAACCAGCACATAACCTGCGTCAATGTCCGAAATTTTCCAGGGCCCGTCACCCTTCAGGCCGAGATACCTGCGCTGACCGTCTGTCAAATCACCATTGAGTTCCGCATCGGGAAAATTTGCCCCCGGATCAAGATGTCCGGCATAGGCCGCACCGGCCATGGCAAGAAGTAACAATATCAAAAATTTTATTCGTAGCAGCATGATTAGATTCCTCTTTTGTTTTCATGAAACTGTATGTCCTGCGACACGGATGTCCAGCCATAATTCTTTGCCCATACTTTGACACAGATTAATGTCTGCTCAGAAGCCTTTAAAACATAATACAATCGGCAGCCAATGCTTGTGGATAAATTAAATCAATTACGATCTGTGTTGAATGCGCGCTGTTCTCATGCTATTATAGTAACACTCAAAAACGGTTTAGGCCGTTAATTCATCATGGAGGATTTGGTCCAGCTAAGGCATAATTCATTATAATTATTGCTTTCACCGCATTCCGGTTTTTAATTTTGTAACAGGGGAGCTTTACCGCTATGAAATTCAGGATATTTCATGGTTCAGTAAGAAAGAAACTGGTCTTTCTGGTACTGCTGGCAACTCTCCCCGCGTTCATGCTCAATTTCGGCACGGAATGGGAAAAGCGCCAAAAAACACTTGATACTCTCAAACTTGATACAACAATTTATTTGAACAGCTTCAGTCATGTCCAGCAGAGAATCACCGATTCCACCAAAACGCTGCTCCAGACAGTAGCAGCCATGCCTGCAGTAAAAAAAATGGAACGGGATACAATCCATGAAATCCTGACAACCATTCTGCAGGAAAATCCGATGTTCACAAACGTCATCCTGGTAGATACCAAGGGAGATGTAGTAACAGCGGGCAGGGACACCGACGAGGCCAGACAGTTTAATTTTTCAGACCGCAAACAGTTCAGGGAAGCACTGCAGACAGGCTCATTTTCTGCAGGACAGTTCATGGTGGGAAAACAGACCAGAATGTCCATTTTTCCATTTGCCATGCCTATCACAACATATGAAGGCACCTATGCAGGAGTCATGCTTATAGGTGTAAGTCTTGATGACTACAGCAGACTTTTCGATGAATGCTCTTTCCAGTCAGGACTTTTCTTCGGGGCCTGTGATGCATATGGAATAAGAATTTTCAGGCACCCCATGCCGAAAGGCCTTTCCATAGGACAACCCATTCAAAAAACAATTTTCGATCAGGCCCGGGCGGCGAAGGGCAGTTCTACCATGGAACTGAAAGATTCGTCCGGAGTGGACAGGATAATCGCTTCGACCCCGTTACGGCTGACACCTGACAGCGAGCCGTACATGTACATGTTCATGGGACGGGATTCTTCTGCTGCGCTGAGCAATACCGACTCAGTGCTGATACGCGGGCTGCTCACAACTTTTGCATCTCTCACACTGGCACTGCTGATAGCATGGTTTGTAGGAGGGCGGGGAATTGCCGGAAATCTGGAACGAATGGCTGTTATAGCCCATAATCTAGGCAGCGATAAACCTATCCCCCCAAGCAATATAGATTATGACGACGGTGAAATAGGATACCTTGCCCGAACATGGGACAATATGATCGCCATGCTCAATAAAAGGGAAAAAGAAAAAAACGAAGCCCTTGCCCAACTCTCCGAAAGCGAAGAAAGGCACAGAATCATACTTGAGCACAATCCCGGAGGGATAGCGCTCATAAATCCAGACACACTGGAAATACTGTTCGCCAATCCGGCTTTTATGACTCTTTTCGAGATAGCGACAACCTCTCTGTCCACAGTAACGCTATGCGATCTGCACCCGAGTAAAGACTGTCCACGAGTACGCGAAGAGTTGAACAGGCACCTGCGTTCCGGGGGCGGAACAACGCAGGAAATGGCATTCAGGACCTTGAACGGAAAAATTGTGCTGACGGATTTCAGTACCGCAGTGCTCACACTCATCGGCAAAACATATCTGGCCGGATTTTTCACCGACATAACGGAACGCAAAAATTCCGAACACGAACTGCTGACGGCAAAGGAAATGGCGGAGCGGGCCAATGTGGTCAAGGATGATTTTCTGGCCAATATAAGCCACGAACTGCGGACTCCCCTGAACGGAGTAATGGGCATGCTGCAACTGCTGGAACTTTCCGACCTGAGTGAAGGCCAGGCCGGCTATGTGGATATCGCCCTTAAGTCGTCAAACAGCCTGCGCAGAGTTATTGACGATCTGCTCGATTTTACCAAGATAGAAGCCGGCATGCTTGATATCCGGGAGGAACCTTTCGACCTTGAAAACCTCCTGCGCCAATGCGTGGATCTCCTTCGTGTTCAGGCAGATGAAAAAGGATTGCAGCTTACATGGAATGTGCATCCGGGTACGAATAAAAAATTTCTCGGCGATACCGGCAGGCTGCGGCAGATTCTCTTTAACCTGCTCGGCAATGCCATAAAATTCACTGAAACGGGCTTGATTTCAATTGAATCGTTTACACTCCCATCTCCTGAAGAATCACGTGAAAGGCTGTTCCTTTCCGTAACGGATACAGGGGTAGGTATCCCCGACGACAGAATAAAAGACATTTTCGAGTCCTTCACACAGGTGGACGGGTCCAGAACGCGCAAATATCAGGGAGTCGGTCTCGGGCTATCCATAGTCAAAAGACTGGTGTCCCTGATGAACGGGAGTATGACAATTGAAAGTGAACCGGGCATGGGAACCAGAGTACAGTTCTGCGTATCCGTGGGTAGCTGTATACAGGTTGAAGACACAGATGAAGAAGAGCCCTTGTCCGGCCATTTAGACAGAAAGCTGAAACTGCTGCTGGTGGAAGATGAGAAGGTAAACATGTTCATGGCCAAACATATTCTGGAAAAAATGGGTCATGATGTAGACTGCGCTGAAAACGGCAGACAGTGTCTGGCCCAGATCGCCAGACAGCCGTATGATGCCGTGCTTATGGATATCCAGATGCCGGAAATGACCGGCATAGAAGCCACCAGACGCATACGTTTCGCTTCGGAATTTGAAAGCGTTTCCTCCATCCCTATCATAGCATTATCCGCTCATGCGACCAGTTCGGATGTTGAGGCTGCAATGCGAGCCGGGGTAAATGAATATATTACCAAACCCTTCGAACGCGCACGGCTGGAAGAAGCCCTTCAGAAAATTGGAAGCAACCTCAACTTTTCCAGAACCGACAACGGATAAGCCCGGGTTGGTTATAAAGTTGTAAAGACCTGCAATGCAACTGGCAGACCGAAATTAAAAAGCTGGCATTCTAATTTTTTCAGTGTTAGTAATGCTTATCATTAGTAACAAGAAGATGCTTATTTTGCCCGTGACCAGAACAGCGCAGTCATGTTATCAATAGCATACTCTGTAAGATTTCTGCACGTATACAATACCATACCCAACCAAACTCAATGGAAATTTTATGAATATTTCAGACCGTCTCAAATTTTCCGTAGTCCTGCTCGGACTCATCCCTGTTATATTGGCCCTGGTTCTGTGGCTGCTCTGCCCTGAAATCATAACAGGCACCGCGGCAACCGTACTTGTCAGCGGAACCATCCTGAGCGTTGCGGTCTCCACGCTGGTATACATCAGCATCCGCCGGGACCTGCGCAAACCCCTGAGACAGCTTCATAATTATGCAGTAGAAATCGCGAAGGGTCAGAAGCTCAGCGACTGCGAAGGAGTTTTCAAATACGAACTTCTCGATCTTAAAGAAGCTATCTGCTCAATGATCAACGGTCTTGAAGAGGCCGGTAAAAAGGCCACGGAATTACGCCGTGCAGCCCAGCAGAAAGCGGAAGAAAGCGAACAGGCTCTGGCGCTTAGCAAAGAGAAGGAAGAAGAAACAACCAGACTGCTGGACTCCATGCGCAAAGTAGCAGACAAAGCCAAAAGTTCATCCGTAACTATATTCTCCAACATCAATGAACTGATAGAACGCATTGAAGCCGTGGGCGAGGGTGTTCAGATTCAGCGTGACCGTATGACCGAAACAGCCACGGCAATGGAAGAAATGAACTCCACGGTCTTTGAGGTTGCCAAAAACGCATCACTTGCGGCTGGAAACGCCGAAGAATCCAGAGCCAATGCCGCAACCGGCGCGGAAGGAGTCGACTCCGCAGTTACCGCCATACGCAAAGTTGAGCAGGAGGTCCTTTCTCTCAAGGAAACAATGGCCCAGCTCGGTCGCGGCGCTGAAAGCATCGGACAGGTAATAAACGTCATCAACGATATTGCCGACCAGACCAACCTGCTTGCCCTCAACGCCGCCATTGAAGCGGCCAGAGCAGGGGAAGCCGGACGCGGATTCGCCGTAGTTGCGGACGAAGTGCGTAAACTGGCCGAAAAAACCATGGTCGCCACAAAAGAGGTCGGAGACGCCATAACCGACATCCAGCAGCACGCACAGACCAACGTTGTCTCGGTTGAACGGGCCGCAGCGGATATTGTATCCGGAGCGGAGATCGCCGCTGAATCAGGACGGCATATGGAGGTCATCGTAAATATCATCGAATCCACTTCGGTACAGGTGGACTCGATAGCTACTGCGTCCGAAGAACAGTCCGCCACCAGTGAAGAGATCAACAGCGCTGTCTCGGAAGTAACAAGGGTGGCTCAGGAAACAGCGGACGGAATGGACGAAGCCAGAGAAGTGCTCATAGCCGTTTCCGGGCTGGTTCAGGAACTGGATACCCTCATCCACGGAATGGCAACAGGCGAGCTTGAATCCGCAACAGGAAGTGAGCTAATTACCTGGAGCGACTCCGCCTATTCTGTTGGAATCAGGGCCATAGACATACAGCACAAAAAACTGGTGGATATGATCAACGGACTGCACAAGGCCATGCGTGACCGGGCTTCCGAACGGGTCATGAAAAAACTGGTCGAAGAATTGAAAAACTACACGGTTGAGCACTTCAATTGCGAAGAAAAACTTTTTGACAAGTACGGTTACCCTGCAACCAAGGGCCACAAGAAACTCCACGAGAAATTTGTAAGCCAGGTACAGGACTTTGACGAAGAATTGAAAAGCGGCAAGGCCAAAGTGACCATGGAAGTCATGCAGTTTCTTACCGACTGGCTCATACAGCACATTCAGGGTGACGACAGAAAGTACACCGCGTTCCTCAACAGCCACGGAGTTAGATAGGAAGCTACAACTCAATCTTTTCAGATAATTACACAACATTACATCCGGCAACCCGGACAGGCGAAGACGTATCCGTCCGCCTCATGAATATGGGGAGGATGGAATAACGCCCTTATGCTGCCCGGATTGCCGGAATCGATATCCAATAGAACTGAACATTCTGCTTGTTTTTGAGAAGCTCTCCCCTGCGTAATCCGCACATATCCGGCAGTACTCAGTTATCACCGATACGCAGGAATTCCCCCGGAGGGCCCAGACGGATGGAATATATAATGGCCAGACTTCTGATCACCAGAGTGATGAAGAATCCGCAGATGGATGGCATAGGTCCGGGAACGCCTGTAGACACAAGGAGAACGTAAGTGGCTGCTCCTGCGAGCACGGCCACAGCGTAAAGCTCTCCGCGCAGGATCATGGGACGGCGAGTGGTAAGCACGTCACGGATTACTCCGCCGCCGATGCAGGTTATCATGCCCATAAGCACGGCGATGACGGGATGGGCTCCGGTTTGCAGAGCAATACTGCTGCCCACCACGCAAAAGGCGCTCACGCCGATGGCATCGGACCACACAAGTGCGACAGCGCCGCCCTTACGCGCCTGGCCGGGCCAGAAAAAGGTCAGGAGCGCGGCAAACACGCAGACCAGCATCTCGCTGGGGTCTTTGACCCACCACACAGTGCGCCCCAGAAGCAGGTCCCGGATAGTACCTCCGCCGATACCGGTGATAACACCGATAAAAACGTAGCCGACAATATCCAGCCGCTCGCGCCCGGCAGCAAGCGCTCCGCTGATTGCGAAAATTGCGTCACCCATATAATTGAAGACGTGAATCGCGGTATTGATGAAAGCGGAATTATCCCCTGTCATATGTCCTTCCATGTTCAGTGTTGTTCCGATAGCGATCTGTACCTGAAGGCTGAGGCTTAATCAATGCCCTGCACGGTTTCCGCAGATACATTTCGCTCAGCACCGGAGAGATATTTTTCAACATAATCGACAGTTAGATTATATTACCACGCAAATAATCATACTACAATACTACACTGACCGTTATGCGTCTCCCAGGCTTCCCGGCAAAGCTGTTATGAAAACATTGCGGATTCCCTTCCGGCCAGCTTTTGTGTACACAAAATGACTGCCAAGGAGACTCTGATGCTTGAATCCGTTCTGACTTTACTGACCGTCTGCTTTCTGGCCCGCATGAGTCCGGGACCGGATATGATGCTTCTCATTCACCACTCCGGGAGCGGGAATTCTACATCCGGCAGTTTTTTTTCAGGATCACGCAGTGCCTACGGATGTGTACTTGGAGTATGCACAGGGCTGGCTTTCCATGTCAGTCTTTCCATTCTAGGTCTGGCTCTGCTCCTTAAAAGCAACCACCTGCTTTTCGAAGTCCTGCGGTATGCAGGAGCGATGTACCTGATTTATATCGGCTGCCGCTGCCTTATGGACAAAAGCACAACCGTTTTGACGGACGGGGAAGTATGTGCACCGGCGGCGACTTTCGGTCAGGGGTTCAGAGACGGACTGTTCTGCAACCTGCTGAATCCGAAAGTGACCCTTTTCATCCTCAGTGTATTCATGCAGCTTACCGGCCCTGATTCCGGGTTGACGGAAAAGATTGTATACGGTTCAGTCATAGTCGGGGAAGCGCTGGTAGGCTGGGTGTTGTTTCTGCTCTTCCTGAACACACCTTTCATGAAAAGGATCTACGGCTGCCACGCGTCCGTCCTCAACAAAGCCACCGGGACGATCCTGCTGCTTCTGGGCGGAGCAATCTTCATTTACGGATAACGCCCGACTTTCAAGTTGCCGGCAGCAGGTCCACCCGCAGGGCACGCAGACCGTGTACCCCCTGCAGGTCTTCAAGGATAAGATGCTCCACTTCGCCGCTGACATACCCTTTATCCGCCAGATATTCGAAATAGCTGAGATATTCACGCCATTCACGGTCCTGCGTGTAAATTACCGCCAGCTTGCCGGGTTGGGTCAGCCTTTCGCCCGTACCTAGAATAGTCGATTTGTCTATACGCTTTTTGATGATCTCGTAACGGATGTTATAAGTACCTTCCACCTCGAATCTTTTCTCATCCACGCGAAACTGGATTGTCAGGGGAGCGGAATGCACCAGAATGAGCGGTGCGCAGGAAAGAGGAATCTTCATTTGATCCAGCATGGATTCGGTAAGACGGGACATTTCGCACATCTTGGTCAGTTGCCAGATCCGCAGATTTTTCAGTTGGACATCCTCGAAATGGAATTTTTCCGTCATGGCCCGCCCGATGTAGATATTATACTCCACTCCGTCTGTGCGGTATTTTTCAAAATAATGGGGAAAGATGTCCTGAGCCTTCCTTTCCGCATCTTCAAGGAATTCGGAAAGGACCGTGTTGAGCATGGACACGGATTCCTCATAATCCCTGCGCTGGCGGTATATGATTCCCATGCCGGGACTCATCATTTCAAAATATTCATCAATCCTTGCCGAATGAGCTTCGGAGTTATCCCTGAGGTAACGGAAAAAGGGTTCCACGCGCTGTTGCAGAAATTCAATAACGGAAATTTCATCACCGGAATCAAGGCCTGACGCAACCTTATCCCTGAAGCGGCCAAGAGTGGAAATAAAATAATCGGCTATGGGGATACTTCTGTTTTTATAGATGTCTTCCAGTGTTTCCGATGCCAGTTCCAACTGCTCCAGCAGATCGTTCTGGATGGCCAGATTGCGCTGTTCCGAAGAGCTTCGGATGTCCATGCTCCCGTAAAGCGGATAGATGTCCTTGAAAACAATATTTTCAAAATCAGCGCTGCCGTCTTTTTCCAGTCTGTTGAGGTAGCGGAAGGCCGCCTCTTCGAACCGCCAGGCGACACTTGGATGAATGGCTGTGCAAAACTCCTTTATAACGCTGTCCACCCTTGATTCCAGGTAGTTCATTTCCCGGCGCACAGCCACGCTAAGGCCCGGCAGAAGTTCCGATATTTTGCGGACACCACTGCTGCTGATCATCTCCGAAGAACCGGAAGCCAGTTCCAGAACAGCAATTACTTCACCATTTTCCTTGAGCGGGATCAGGCCGATGCTTCGAATCCCCGAATCGTGAAGAAACGTTCCGACTCCCTCATCACCGCATTCCAGAACTTCCGGCACAAAATACGCTTCGCCTGTATCAAGAAGCTGGCCGTAAACGAAATCCAGCAGTTCCGAAACATCGCCAGGATACTCTCTGAACACGCTGCGCAGAGTGCAGTCCGTATTTCCTTCAACCACTCTGTAACGGAAAAAGAAGCCCGCACGCAGGTCCTCAACCCGGAGGATGGAACCCAGCCTGTGGGCAACGGACTCCACTGCCTGCGGATTGCGCAGAGCCCCGCTGTTCATCAGGTCCGACTTCAGCCGGGAAATATTCTCCTTTTCGGTAACTTCCACATACCGGACCGTGATGATTCCCCTGAAGACAAGGCCGTCCAGGGGCATCAGCTTTTCAAGAGTCTTGCGGTCCCTCATTATCAAAAGGCGCGAGAACTGTTCGCGGGGCAGTATTTCAAGTCCGGCTGCGTCCACTTCCACAAAACGAAAAGAATATTCTGTCAGGAAATACCGGTCGATTGAGCTTCCGGGGTCGACCATTTTCATGACCGCTTCCATCATCTCGTGGTCCAGATCATAATAGATATCGAAAAGCATGGTGTATGCGAAAAGCAGGTTCTCCCCGGCGAGATCGGTCAGAATCTGCATTTCCAGACTCTCGCTGAGAACCAGTTCTCCCCCGCGGTCCTCGAAGAGCTCCCTGTATCTGGCCGAACTGAAAAAATGTTTCCGTGTAAACGGACGCATGGCCCGGCACAGGACATTGCCGTCGTCCAGTTCAGGAAAAACAAACCCCATCAGAAAGCGTATTTCATCGGCAAATATGCCGGGATCGTCTTCGGAAAATGAATCAAGAAGGCCGCCGGGCTTTTCCATGGATTCCAGAATCCGGCCCACTTCCCGACCATAATAATTTTCCGATCGTTCGTAGATATCTCTGGCCTTGCGGTATAGCGGCGCAAAGCTGAGTTCAGTACCGAAAGGCAAATTCTCATAAACCCGGTCCACAGAATCACGCATGTTTCGACTCCACCTTTGAGATTATCTCTAATATGATTATTACGCGAATCCGTGCATGTCCAGCATAACGGACGAAACAGGCCACATTGCAAATTCAGTTCGGCGTGTATATATTTATGACAAAATCCGTGGAGGAACGATGGTAAGAAACAGGATAATTTCCCGCAGGACAGCGCTGAAACTCACTGCAGGGGGAACCCTCGGGCTGCTGGCAGGCTGCGCAATAAATCCCGTCACCGGACAACAGCAACTGATGCTGATATCCCCGCAGCAGGAAATTGATATGGACCACCAGAATTCCCCGCATCAATTTTCAGCCGACTACGGTGCGGTGCAGAACAAAACGGTCAACAGCTACATCAGTGAAGTGGGTTCTTCACTGGCCGCGACCAGCCACCGCCCGGACATGCCCTACACTTTCCGCTGCGTAAACGCGGTTTACGTCAACGCCTACGCCTTCCCGGGCGGAAGCATCGCCTGCACCAGAGGAATTCTGCTCACTCTGGACAATGAAGCCGAACTGGCTGCCCTGCTCGGCCACGAAATAGGCCACGTATGCGCCCGGCATACAGCGTCCCGAATGAGTTCATCCATGGCGATACAGGGGGTAATAGCTATCGGGACAGGGGTGGTGGCCACCCAGAACAGGGACCTGATTCCGCTGGCCGCTGGCCTCGGAGGGATAGGTGCCGGCCTGCTGCTGGCCAGCTATTCTCGTTCCGATGAACGGCAGGCGGACAGTCTGGGAATGGAATATATGGATAACGCAGGCTACGACCCGGAAGGAATGGTCGGGCTGATGGAGGAATTGAACAGACTGAACGAAAGCCAGCCGTCTTTTGTACAGCAGATGTTCGCATCCCATCCCATGAGTTCCGAACGTCTGGCAACCGCCATTGAAAAACGCGATACAACCTATTCCGACAGACGTGGAAAACTCCTTCATGAGCGCTACATGGACAACATCGCCCCGGTATTGAAAATCAAACCGGCCATAGAGGAAATGCAGAAAGGAGAAGCGCAGATGCGCCGGAAGGCATTCACCGAAGCGGAAAAACATTTTTCCCGGGCTCTGAGCATTGCCCCCGGAGATTACGCAGGACTGCTGCTCATGTCCAAGTGCATGATGGCAATGGGCAAGAATAATGAAGGGCTGGCCTATGCCCGCAAAGCGGAAGAAAAGAATCCCGAAGAAGCGCAGGCACTGCATATGCTGGGCATGCTTAACCTCAAGACAGGACGGGTTGAACAGGCCCTGAACAACTTCACCGCCTATGAAAAAGTCCTGCCCGGAAACCCCATGACCAATTTCTATACGGGTTTCTCATACGAAGCCATCGGCAACAAAGCCATGGCAGCCCAACAATACAGCCTGTTCCTGAGGGCTTCCGGTCAGGGAGATTATGCAAAACATGCCTACAGCAGACTGCTCTCATGGGGATATGTGCGCCAGTAACGGCCACCGGCCTCAGAAACCGTCTTTTCTAATGGATATGCTTTCCATTTTTAAGTATTATCGGGAAAAAATTAATTCGGAGCAAAACAATGAAACAAAACTCTTCCATACTGACTCTTAGCGTATTTTTTTTCGCAGCGTACCTGCTGTTACCGCTTGCTGCGGCACAGGCATTCAGCCTGAGTGATCTTTCCTCTACTGCTGAAAGTGCGCAAAGCGCTGCGGAAGGAACAAGCCTGCTCAGCAGGGCCAAAGACGTCTACAGCGGATTTTCCGACTGCACTGAAAATCTGGTAAGCGCCCAGACCGCGACCATGAGCCTGGTCAACCCGGATTCGACTTCCGGACTCACCTCCAAACTCGGATCAATCGAATCGGAATCAGGAATCACCAAACTCATCAAGATGGTTGCCTTTTCCGAAAGCATGGACTCGACAACAACCAGTTCCTCGCTGTCCGACAAGCTGACCGGCATCCTCACCAATCCGGAAAGTTTAACCAAAGCAAAGGAAGCATACACACATGCGTCTTCCGCCTATACTTCCGGAAACAGTTCCGTGAGTGAGGCCAAGACCCTGTACACAGAAATCAAGGAATTCATATCCTCCCCCTCGTCCAAGGGGCTCAGCGAATCACTGCTTTCCGGCCTTAGCGATTATTCGGACAAAATTCTGCCTTTCATAATCGAAAACGGTCCGGCACGGGTAAAAACCGCTGCAAGCATCGCAGACACCCTGAAAGGCTTCTTCTAGACCGCCCCCTTTTAACGGCACAATCCCCCCGGCCCTAAAGCTGGGGGGATTGTTTTTTTTGATGCGCTTCGCGCTTTTGATAATTTAATTTCGCCTCTGGCAGCCAAAGGGTCCGCGACCCTTTGGAACCCCTATTAGATTAGGGAAGTTGCTTTGAAAACCGTTAATCTAAACTCAAGCCTTGCGGAGCTAAGGCAATAACTATGTTTTTCCAAGTCCGCATCAGCTGAAATATCCGTCATCTTTCAGGCTTCCTATCAGCCTTTCACAAAGGTCCGCCTGATTCAGGGTGTAGATATGCACGCCGGGCGCGCCCTTATCCAACAGGTCGGCTATCTGCCTGCGGGCAAAATCGAATCCGAACTCCATGACTGCCTCGTCACCGCCCTGCCCAAACGCCTTTTCCACCCCGCAATACAGATCACCGGGAATGGCCGCCCCGCACAGGGACATAATCCGGCGCAGAGAGGCAAGCGACCGGATGGGCAGAACTCCGGGGATGACCGGGGCATGCGCCCCCAGCCCGGACAGCCTGTCCGCATAATCGAAATAACGGCGGTTATCGAAAAAAAGCTGGGTCACGGTAAAATCAGCACCTTTGGCAAGCTTGCCGCAATGCCAGTTCAAATCCTGCTCCACAGATGGAGATTCCGGGTGTGCGCCGGGATAACCGGCCACGCCGAGTCCGATGGACGGAAATTTTTCATTCACATACTCAACAAGGTCGCAGGCGTGAGAAAAACGGCTGCTCGCGTCTTCCTCCGCCCTTCCGTCTCCTCCTAGCGCCAGAATATCGCTTACACCGCACTCCCCCAACCGGTCGATAAACCGGTCTATGGATTTTTCACCCGCCCCGACACAAGTAAGATGGGCCAGAATATCTATTCCCATTTCCCCCTTGAGAATACCGCAGATTTCAAGAGAGTTGTCGTGGGACGATCCTCCGGCTCCGTACGTAACGGAAACGAACAGAGGACCAAGATCGGCCAGACGACCGGCTTTTTCCATAAATGCAGGCCATGTTTCCTTGTCCTTGGGGGGAAAAAACTCGAACGAGAAAAAACGGTCGGTCTCCTGAATATTCCTTACCACTTGCATTGTCTGGTTCTCCATTATGTTTTGTCTCCCCTGACCGAAGACCGCATAGAAGCGGCCTTCGGAAAGAAGATAGGGACTGGGTTTGATGTGCTTCGCGCTTTTGATAATCTTATTTCGCCGTCTGAGGCATTCAGATTTTCTCCCGGACATTGCGGGCTGCGCGGACCATGTTTTCAAGCGCTGGTTCCACTTCTTCCCAGCGTCGGGTCTTGAGGCCGCAATCCGGGTTGACCCACAAACGCTCTGCGGGGATGACTTCAAGGGCTTTTTCAAGCAGCTCTTCTATCCCTTCAACTGAAGGGACCGCCGGACTGTGGATATCATAGACGCCGGGACCGACCTCGTTGGGATAGTTGAATTCCCGGAAGCTGCCGAGCAGCTCCATGCGGCTGCGGCTGGCCTCTATGCTGATCACATCGGCATCAAGCCCGGCAATTGCCGCCATGATGTCGCCGAATTCGCAATAGCACATATGGGTATGAATCTGGGTCCGGTCTGCAACGCCGGATGATGCCAGCCGGAAGGATTCCCCGGCCCAGCGGAGATATTCATCCTGTTCCGACCGGCGCAGGGGAAGTCCCTCGCGCAGGGCTGGTTCATCAATCTGAATGATCGAAACACCGCCCTTTTCAAGGTCGGAAACTTCATCACGCACGGCCAGAGCTATCTGCCTGCATACCTCGCTGCGATGGCAGTCATCCCGCACAAAACTCCAGCAGAGGATCGTGACCGGTCCGGTCAGCATGCCTTTGACCTCACGATCGGAAACGGAACGGGCGTAATTTATCCAGTCCACGGTAACCGGCTGCGGCCTTGAGACATCTCCGTAAATCACCGGCGGTTTAACGCATCTGGAGCCGTAGCTCTGCACCCACCCGTTGGAAGTGAAGCAGAACCCTTCGAAATGCTCACCGAAATATTCAACCATGTCGTTGCGCTCCGGCTCTCCGTGAACCAGCACGTCCAGACCGGCCTCTTCCTGACGGTGCACGCAGTCTTCAATATAAGCACGCATGAAACGCACATATTCATCCCGGTCGATCTCACCGGTCTTGAATTTTCTTCTGGTCGCACGGACTTCGGGAGTCTGGGGAAAGGAACCGATCGTTGTCGTGGGCAGCAATGGCAGCCCAAGGGCCTTGCGCTGCACTCCGGAACGGACGGCATAAGTAGATTGACGCTTGAAGGCCTCGGCACCTAGAGATTTCAGCCGGGCGGAAACATCGGGATTATTCACCCGGACACTTTTGCGGCGACCGTCCAGTATACGGCGGTTCTCGGTCAGAATATCATCAACATCGCCTCCCGTTGCCGCCGCAGCAATGCAGCCGACTTCAACGCATTTCTGCCGGGCGAAAGAAAGCCAGGACTTAATTTCATCATCAAGCCCGGTTTCAAGCTCAAGATCAAAAGGAACATGCAGCAGCGAGCAGGATGGACCGACCATGACCCGTTCCGAGCCAAGCTTTTTCGCCGCCTTTTTGACAAGCTCCACCGCCCTGTCGAGATCGGCACGCCAGATGTTGCGCCCGTCTACCACCCCAAGCGAAAGCGAAAGTCCCGGCCGCAAGGATTCAAGAAGCGGGGCCAGATCCTGTCCGCCGCGGACAAGGTCCACATGCAGGGCATCCACGGGAAGACCGGCTGCGGTTTCCAGGTTATCCCCCAATCCTCCGAAATAAACTGCCACCATAACTTTAAGCTTCAGCGCAGCTTCCCTGAAGGTCCGATAGACCGGCCCGAACAGCCCGCGCACTTCCGGGTCAAGGTCAAGGGCCAGCACGGGTTCATCCAGCTGCACCCATTCGCATACGGTCGATATCTTTTCCAGCAGTTCACAATAGGCGGGGATGAGGTTCTCCAGCAGCGACAGCCTGTCGAACGGACGATCCGCGCATTTGCCGAGTAGCAGGAAAGTGAAAGGTCCCGGCAGAACGGCCTTGACCTTGTGGCCTGCCGCAACAGCTTCCGCGGCCTGCTCCAGAATGCTCTCATCGGCAAGGCGGAACTGCTGGCCTTCCCTGAATTCCGGAACAATGTAGTGGTAATTGGTATCGAACCATTTGGTCATCTCCATGGCCGGGACGCCGTTTTCTCCGGTTTCGCCACGGGCCATCCTGAAATAGTCGTCCAGACCGGCCCTTTCTCCGGCAACACCGAACCGTTCCGGGAAAGCCCCGAACCGTACGGCGTTGTCCAGCATATGATCATAATATGAAAAGTCGCCCACAGGCAGCAGGTCTATCCCTGCTTCGGACTGGGTCTTCCAGTGTGCCAGCCTTAGTTTCCTTGCGGTCAGGGCCAGATCATCCGCTCCGGCTGATCCGTTCCAGTAGGCTTCCAGTTTTTTCTTCAGTTCCCGGTTACTGCCCATTCTAGGGTAGCCCAGTGTGTGCGTCAGCATTTCGTTTCTCCATGGTTGCGATTTCCGCCAGTTGGCGGCGGGGGATTTCCCCTTTTACGGACCTGTTCGCGAGGTCTCGGCACCGACACCCGCAGGACGTCTTCTGGCTTCCGGGCTGTGTTGACGCATGACCCGGTCCTTCCCGTTATAACGGTGGACCGTGCCCTTTTCCCGTATTTACGGGCCCGGTTACAGCAGCGCGCCTGCGACGGATTTCCACCGTCTTCCGTTTCCTGCGGATTTAAACAATACGTCAATATATAAAAATATTGTTATATAGTGATCAAAAGATGCCAACAACCATAATCAAAGTCAAGCATGTTTTTAAAATTTCAGTCTGGTGGATTGATTGCGGCTGATTTAACCAGCCCTAAGGATGGAAGATGGTGCGCATGGAAACTTATTAGGTCAAAACCACACTCATAAATGCTTTTTTTTGCGGGGTTGATAAAACAACGCCATGTAATAAAAAGGCTCCCGGAACTGCTTCCGGGAGCCTGATAAACTGACCGTATAAAAATGCCGCCTATGGGCAGTCGCTGACATTGAACTTTTCCCGGTATGTGCCGTCAACTCCGGGGAAGCGGGTCAATGCACCTTTCACCAGGCATTTGCCAACCACGCCGATGCCTTCAAAATCGGAGCTGGTTGCAAGTCCCTTCCACAGATAGGTCTTGTCCGGGGTAACCAGAAAAATGCTGACCGTGTTGTCCTGGCGCGAAGCATCCGGGGCAGGATTCACCCCTATATCCGAATAACTCTTGCTGATGAAATCATATTCCACCGAGTCCCGGGAATAGCTTACGCCCCTTTCCATATAGGACTTGGACCCGAAACCGACGACAATCAGAAAATCCGGGTTGGTCGCGGAGTATGTAAAACCCTTTGCTTCAAGCTCCAGCTTTGCTGAGTTCAGCAGCATGTCCTCGACTTCCTTCCGTGATTCGCTGCGCTTCTTGAACCCGAAGGTTTTCAGCTTGCTGAAATCAACTCCCGGAGTCGGTTTATTCTCAACACTC
Source organism: Maridesulfovibrio sp. (assembly GCF_963677005.1). NCBI lineage: Bacteria > Pseudomonadati > Thermodesulfobacteriota > Desulfovibrionia > Desulfovibrionales > Desulfovibrionaceae > Maridesulfovibrio > Maridesulfovibrio sp. Next base: position 2,106,210 of record NZ_OY781616.1, read on the forward strand.
ATATCAACATATACACACCCTGAAAGCAAAATGGCCAACAAAGTGAAAATTGCCAGTAACTTCCTCACGGTTAACTCCTGCTGTATCTGCTATGGCAAGCCTGATCAAGCCAAACACGCCTTTACTATTACCCATATTCTAACTAGTTAACCCGTTTAGCTGTTTTAGCCAAGGATTAAAAGCATTCACGGGCATTGAAGAATAAAATAATTCATTTTCCCCTGCGCCGAGAATAAGCTGCCATTTCGCTGAATCAGGAGGGGTATCATGCGTGTAAACAAGGACCGGAGATCTACGAACAGAATCAATCTTTCAAGAATCAACAATGTCTGCAGACAATGTGATGTTGCAGCCCTGTCCGGAAAGGGAGAACTGGACATAACCATTGTAGACATATCCCAGCAGGGAATGAAACTGAGCATAAACTGCGATGAAGACCGCTGCAAAATCAGCCCGCTGGATGAAATCTTCATCCGCGGATGCATTTTCAATGACAGGATCGGTTTTCTAAGCAGTCAGAAAGCGGTTACAGTCTGGAAAGAAGCAGGTTTTTGCGGGGTGCGATTCGTTCCCCAGCTTGAATTCGCAGAGCCGGACATTCTGGCCATGCTTTCATAATCCCGGCGGATAACATTGCGGCAGAGGGCATAAAAACCGGCTTTCAAATAATCCGGCAAGCTGCTATTTTCCAATCCATGAACAACGAGGCAGAAAAAACAATCGCCTGGGTGGGCAACACATTTTTCCGCACAGGCATGGATTCACTAGGGTACAGGACAGTACACATCCCCATACGCGGACAGCAGGTATTCACCTGGGAAGAGATTGTCCGCATTACCGGGCAGAAACCGTACGCAGTTGTTTACGCCGACCGTTCCATTGCCCCGCCTCTGGCCGGAGTGGAAAATTTTCCATGCCTCACTGTTTTTCACTGCATCGACACTCACATCCACAGCTGGTACCCGCTCTACGCCCAGGGGTTCGACATCTGTCTGGTCAGCCTCAAGGATCATCTGGACCGCTTCACTCCCCGGCTGAAGGAATCGCGCCTGACCTGGTTTCCGCCGGTGGTCATGGACAACGATGTGCCGCTGGAAATGGAAAAGGAATGGGACCTGCTCTTTGTGGGAAAAGTGGACCCGGACCTTACCCCGGCACGCATGAAATTCCTGAACGAAGTCGCCAAGCTGGTTCCCGGACTGCACGTAACCCAGGGCGAATACCGCAAGCTGTTTCCCAAGGCCCGTGTGGTCCTGAACATTGCCGAGCGCGGAGACCTCAACTTCCGGGTATTCGAAGCACTGGCCTGCGGGGCATGTCTGCTTACTCCAAGAATAGAACAGGGACTCTTCGACCTCTTTGAAGACGGGGTGCACCTTGTCGCATACGAACCGGAAAACGCCGAAGACCTGAACGCCAAACTCCAGATGCTGCTTTCAAATGACGGTCTGCGCGAAAAAATAGCCAGACAGGGAAACGAACTTATCGAAAAATCGCACCGGATAATCCACCGGGCAACCACCCTTCATAATATTATCAGCGGAATGAATGTGGAAGCGGCCATTGAAAACCGCATCAAAGCCGCACCGCTGCTGCGCCGGAATTTCCTTAAATCCATCTACCTGCACTGGGCCGAACAGATCGGCACACCGGAATTTCAGGAAAAATATCTCTCGGCAGCACGGGGATGAAAACGTTGATGTGCGCTGTATTCTTGAGTTAAACATATCCGGATCAGATTATATCTTCCAGAATCCGCTTGAACCGGAGCGTCACCCCGCGCACGATTTTGCTCTGCCCGGTACTGTCGCCCCCTGCATAGACAGCCACCTGCGTCCGCTCACTGGCTCTGTATGAAGTGAAACCGGTGTCCTCATCAGCCCTTTTGAACCGGGTATCGCCGAACTCGATTACGTATGAGCGTTTCCGGGCATACTTATCCACCAGACTAAGAACAACGTCAGCTATCATCACATACGTGTCCTGAGTGGCATACTGTCCCACGATCGCTCCCACGGCTGCACCGGACGCAGCGCCCATAACCATGGAATCCGTTGACTGTCCCATCCTCGCACCGAGATATGCGCCGCCACCGGCACCCCACAGACTCACATCATCAGCAATATCCGTGGACATCTGGCCCGAATAGCGCAGGTTTATATCCAGATGAACGCAGTATTTGCCCTTTGCAACAATTTTATATCCTTTGGAACGGTATGCTGCCTCAAGGGATTTGCGCAGGGCTTTCAGATTTACGGCCGGATCACCGGAGGTATTCCGGATGGTCAGCTTCAGACGCGGACTGTCGAACTGCGAAGGATCAATCACAAAACTGCTGCTGGTAATTGAGCCGTACAGAAGACCGGTTCTCTGGTCCCGGACCATTCCCATGCGCTGTTTGCTCTGGCACCCGGCCATGAACATCACGGCCAGCACAACAACCGCAACCTGCATAAAATGTATTCTCTTCAACGTGGTGCTCCTATGTGCGATATTTTATGCCGTACTGCTTTAAAAATTTTATTACCTCGGAATAATGCACGGCAAACGAAATGTTGTCTGCCTCATCAAAACCCCAGGAATTCACTCCTACCACCCTGTCCTTGTAGAACAGAGGGCCCCCGGAATTACCGTTGTTTATGGCCGCATCGGTCTGGATGTACCGTATTTTACGGTCCTTGGACGGGACCATGTGACTCTTCAGTTGTCTGTAGGCACTGAAAACGCCTCTGGTAATGGTGTATTTGTAGCCGAGAGGATGGCCGATGGCCTCCAGAGTCACTCCGGCAGGAATGCTATTCTTAGTGTAAAACCTGACCGGTTTACCCCTTATCCCCACCTTGATGAGCGCAAGATCCCGAAAAGTGTCCACGGCAATAACGCGGCCGTAGGTTTCCATGTTGTTATGCAGCTGAATTTCGGCGTAATCACTGCCTGCCACCACATGGTTGTTGGTCAGAATTATATTGTCGGTAACAAAGAACCCGCTGCCGAGTGCATACCCGCCCCGGTACTGCATAATGACCACAGTGGAATCAAAACGGGGATCGTTTCCGGTATCAGAGCCGTATTTGTCGGCATAGAACTCTTCGAGGGCCTTGTTGCGATTATTGAGTATCACCCTGCGAATCTGCGCGACATTGCTGTATTTGCGGTCCTTTTCCCTGTGTTCGAGATAATAGCCGAGCAGTTCGGACAGCTTCACATCAACAGGCTGTATTTCCCAGTCTCTGACTTCCTTGTCGGTATTGTAGCTGCTCAGAATGCGAACCCGGCTCGGGTCATCGGCATTAACGCCGTAAGCCACTCTGAAAGTTCTTTTCTGAACGATATTGAATACATCGGCAAAGTACGTCCGGGCCTTGCGATCAATGATCACAAACTGCACCGATGCCACCTTGGCAGTATTCAGGGGTATCACCTGATAGCTGTAGTTCTGATAAATCGGCTTTTCCACCATTCGCGGAATTTTGGTGGCGTTTGCCAGTGCCGAGTTGTATTTTTCCTCTTCACGGTCAGCAGCATTGGCTATGGGAATGCTCAGTGCCGCGCCGATAAGCCCGAAAACCATATTCACATTGGCACGGTCGTTGAGTTCTTCCCGCTTCAGCCGATGTTGCTCCAACACCATCTGGGCCTGATCGAATTCCTGATTGTAGCTTTCCCGGTAACCGATAATGGCCTTGCTGCGCATGATTGTGGGCTTGTAGGTCTTACGGTCCAGTTTGGAAGCTGTCTCGTTTATAAGAACAACTATATCCGCGTCCCCGGCAGTATTGGAGTCGTACATGGTTTTGGCCGCCAGTTGCTCCGCCTTTACCGGCAGGTCCATATCAAAACCGAGCCCGAACTCTATGCAGTGCTCCATGAGCATGCTCTTACTGGTCACACGCAGGAAAGCTATTTTGCAATCCGGAACTTCGGTGATCGGAAAGCCCTGCTCGCGGGCTTTCATCATGGCCTTTATGACCGTGCGGAATGATGTTCTGCCCTTGCCGGACTCCTGGCTCAGCAGGGAGCGGAAATACCGCCCTTCCATAGTACGCAGAGTCTCCGGGGGGATGATGTCGCCGTAGGTCTGTACCATGTGGGTTATTTCCTTACGGGAGGCATCGGCCATGGTCCTTTCCAGGAAGGCGGCCTGCGACTTCAGCAACTCCTCGGCATCAACGGAAACGGGATATATGGAGAAAAAGGAAGGCGCGCTCAGCAGGGGATACTTTCTGAACCGGTTCGGGACATCGGTGCGGATCTGTTGCTCCCTTTCCCGGAGCAGGGTTTTCAACTTGTCCAGACCCGGCGGGATGTTGTCCAGTTCCGTGAGAACGGCATTGGTTTCGATTTCGTCGATGAGATTTCTGGCATTGTCCATCTTCAACCGCACAAGGGGCCATTGTGCGGACTTGACCGGCCAGCGGACGGAAAGCAGATTGGTAGTGGCGGCTGAAACCTTCGGAGTGTACCGGTCCCGGATAACACCGGCAGCCTTGCCTGCCCGGGCAAGCAAATCGGGGTTTTCCAGAAAATAATCCCTGTTTTCCAGCCAGATTTCTTCGGCAAGATCCAGCTTGTTCCTGTCCAGGGCTTCTTCGAATCTCTCTTCCGGGGTGGAGGCTTTAGCGTAATCCTCAATGCCTTTCTTTATTGAACGTGATGCCCGGCAGCCGCTCACAAAGACAAACAGCACCAGCAGCCCGACAAACAAAAATCTCCGATTCACCTCACCCTCCAAAAAAACGCTTTTTCAGACGTTTTGTTCTGAAAGGAGATATCACATACGTATATGCTATATCAAGATAAACTAAAGAAAGGATTAGAATGAATTAATTTTTGAATATGGTTATTGCCTTAGCTCCGCAAAAAGTTTGATCAACGTAATTATTTTCAAGGGAATAGACTGAAGCCACTAGGGTTTCCAAAGGCCCATCAGCCCTTAGGCGAGAGGCTTTGCTTCGAGTCTTAGGGATGTGGAGAGCAGAGATGGATTATCCCCTTTGGCCGCCAGCGGCGAAATCAAATTATCAAAAGAGCGAAGCGCATCAAACAGGAAAACAATCAGTGCTTACTTTTATTCATTTTTCTGATCCGCCGATGGAGCCGGGCCGCCTGCAGGCAAAAGGCCTCCAGCCGGGCCTCAATCAGCTGCGGAAAGGGATTCCCGTCAGTCTCGATGGCCAGAAAGGGAAGCCGGGAATCATCATCCAGCATGGATGTGGCCTTGCCCCCAGCCGATACCGCCCGGAATTTCTCGCTTAAAACAGCCTCGGCAACCCGCGAGGGCATGCACCCGAAAGGACCGATGGCAATCACCCCGCAGGACGGAGACATGATTTCATGCAGGGAGGCCCCTACGGTGAGGACAGCCTCTCCGGTAAGCTGCTCGGAAATGAAAGGTCCGGCCGTGCGCACCACCTTACCCACATCGGGTCCGGGAAAATGCAGCAGACCGCTGGCGGAAAGTATGGAACGAATGCGCTTCTCGAAATATCCCTTGATACCCTGAGTGATCACGGTTCCCAGTCCGGCCTTGCCTTCGATGCCCTTGCGGTTCAACCAGTCCGTGTATTTCATCCATTCCAGCACCGGGGCCACGCGGACTATGAAGCCCTGTTCGGAAAGACGTTCCGGCAGGGAACGGCGGGCCAGCGGGTCGTGGCGGACATAGATTTCCCCCAGCAGCGAAATTACCGGATACTCCTCCACCGGTCTCTCCAGCTCTATTGCGGAAAGGTCCACGGCCGCCTTGCGCAATGCCTTGGAAAATTCTTTCCAACTGCCCATGGCGGCGAGCATTTCACCACGCACACTCCGGAAAAGTTCAAGAGACTTGTCCCGATCCTTTGCTGCGGTCAGTATGGTGGCATGAATGTCTTCCAGAACTGAACCGGCGACTATTCCCTGCCACATGCCGAGTGTCACTTTTGTGGAAAGCCCTCCGTAACCGTTGGTGGAACTTGGGGAAAACACGGCAAGGTCGGGAATTTCCAGCCGCTCGATCAGATCGTTCACGAAAACGGAATACTGCCCGAACCTGCACGGGCCCTTGGCTTTGGGCATGAGAAAAAGAAGCTTGCCATGTGCACTGTGCTTTTCCAGATATTCAAGCAGTGCTCCGGCGGTCAGCTGCAGGGGCAGGCATTCCTTGCAGGAAGAGTTGTTGCGCCCCATCTTGAGCCCATGTTCGCTTGCATGGGGCAGCACGACATAGCGGATGTTGTCCCGACTCATGGACGCGCCCAGAAAATCCGTGCTTATCTCGCCCAGACTGGGAATAAGCAGGGTCACCTCGGGATCGTTTACCGCGTACCAGCGGTCTTCGGAATCGACCAGACCGGTTCTGCGGTCCCGGAACTCGCAACGGGCCGGTCGGAAAACGCTCTTCCGTTCCGGTTCGCGGTCCAGCCGGTTGTAGCCGTCAACTATATCCAGAAAGGCTTCGATACGGGTTTCTATTCCGGCGTCGGCGGTGTGGCTGTCCAGTTCAAGGGTCAGCGAGGGTCTGCGCCCCATCATTTTTCTGAAATGTCCCAGCAGAAAGGAATCCGGACCGCAGGAAAAATTTGTTATGTAGACCCCGAAAAGTTTATCATGTCCGGCCACAAAGGCGGCGGAATCCATAATCTGCTCGCCGGTGGCCCAGTACATGTTCAGATCGGCGGAGCATCCCCCGCTGCGCGGAATCATGTCGCAGGGAATAACCGAGACTCCCCTTGTCGCCAGCTTTGCCGGGATGGATTTGTTGGCCAGAGCGGTAAAGGCATTATAGGCCCGTCCGAAAAGCACAACGGCTTTTCCTTCCGGCACGGACTCGACCGAGGAAAGGAACTCCTCGCCCTTTGCGCGCAGGTCTTCAAAAAAACGCTCCTGTACCGCAACGGCCTCCTCAAATGCACGGGCGGCCCGCCCTGCGGAAACACCCATGCGGGACGCGGTATCCAGCAGGGCTGCACGAAGCTGCTCCTGTCCCTGCTGCATGTGCAGAACCGGGGAAAGAACAATACGTTTTTCCAGTTCGGGAAAAGCGGAGCGCAGGTAGTAGGGCTCCCCCTGCACCAGCACGCAGGCGCAGGAACGATCTCCGCCCTTAAGCGGCATGGAGCGCAGGTGCGGAAGAAAAATGAAATCCGTATCAAATTCGAGCAGCGTCCCCATGCTGCCGTGGGCCAGTTCCACGGGATGGCAGAACGGAGCGCCCTTGCGCTCAATCGCTTCCTGATCCACGGATTCAGGGATACGCACGCTGAAGCCGAGTCCCCGGAAAAAGGAGTTGAACAGCGGGAACCACGTATTCATCAGCAGCGAACGGTTCATGCCGACCACGGGCTGTCCGTAAACAGGTGGCAGGTAATCCCGATAGACCCTTTTTTCCCGCCATGTGACAAGGTCCTCAGCCGGCTCTATCGGCTCATCTCCAACTGTCCCGCGACCAGCGGATCCATGTTCGGAAGTCCCATGCGCCACGGTCCCACTATTCAATTTTCCGGAAGCGCCGGAATTATCGTAACGGTTGCAGATGCCGCCGAATGGAAAGACCTTTCCGTTCACCTCAATGCGGGCTATGGAGCAACGCAGGTCGCAATCGCGTCCGCCACCGCCGCAGATAAAAGGTTTCCTGTAGGTCACTTCCCGCGCGGCAAGTTCCCGGAGGTCGTAAACGCCCTTTTCAAGCACCCCCTGCTCCGTGCGGCGGACGGCCTCAAGGGCAACCCCGAATGCTCCGGTCAATCCCGGATCGGGCGGGACGATGATCCGGGTTCCGGTCAGCGCGGCCATGGCCACAGGCACGGCCCGGTTGTAGCAGACGCCGCCCTGCATGAAAATCGTGCTGCCGACAGTGCGGCTGCCCTTGACCCTGTTGGAGTAGTTGATGCACACCGAGTACACCAGACCGGCAACCATATCTTCGAGGGGAACGCCCTCCTGCGCCGCAAGCTTCAGATCCGAGGCAATGAACGCAGCACACTGGTCGTTGAAATTCGGAGGATTCTCTCCTCGGAAGGCAATGTCCGCGATATCGTCAACCGCTATTCCCAGCGTTTCCCTTGCGCTCTCCTCCAGGAAGGAACCGGTTCCGGCGCTGCAGGCCTCGTTCATGGCGTAATCGCAAGGCACGGAATTCTTGAGCCAGGTGTACTTGGCATCCTGTCCGCCGATCTCGAAAATGGTATCCACTCCCGGATCATAATGAACAGCGGCGGCGGCATGGGCGGTTATCTCGTTGATTATGCCGCCGGTTCCGGCATGCAGCCCGGCGATATTGCGCCCAGAGCCGGTAACGCCCATAACCGTGGCAATAGTCCCGCCCGGCACCTGCGCGGCCAGATCGGCATAGACCCGCCGGGAGGCACCCACCGGGTCCCCGTCGGTGCGCAGATAGCTGGAAGCCACAATGCAGCATCCTTCCATGTCCACCAGCACCCCCTTGGTGGTGGTGGACCCTACATCCAGCCCGAGGGACAGTTCCATCCCTTCCCGGTACGCGCAGCGTCCTCCGGAATGAAATTCAACCCGGTCCATAAAATTATTCAGCGGAGACAGGCAGGTAAATCCGGTGCTTCCCTTGCGGATGAGGGACCGTTTATCATCCGGAAGCAATGCGCCGTGCCCGACCGCCCAGAGGGCCGCCCCCAATGCCTCGAAGCACTGCCCGTATTCGGGAATCACAAGTTCGGAAATTTCCCGGCGCAACTCCCTTACCATGAAACCGTTGCGTGAACAGTTGCCTATCAGCCCCACCTTTCCGGACGGGAGCTTGCGCAGCAGTTCCACACATTTTCCGGACATCATCCGGGCGAGTCCGGCGACCACGGCTTCCTTTTTCACTCCCTTGTTCAGGGCATGGGTGCAGTCGCTCTTGCAGAAAACGGAACAGCGGCCGGAAACCTTGTGTGCCACCGCGTCACGGTCCATATCCTTCATGCTTTCAAGGCCCAGCCCCATACGTCCGAGCTGCTGAACCAGAAACTCCCCGGTCCCGGAAGCGCATTTGTTGCCGGTATGCACGGTTTCAACCATACCGTCCGAGTCCATCAGATAGGCCATAAAGGTTTCACCCCCGGCACTGAGCAGGGTCCGGCATTCGCGTACAGCCGGTTCGCTGACGGCAAAAGCGAGTTCCACGGCCTGCGGTTCAGGGATGGACGGGAGATTCAGGAGATGACGGAACTTGCGCCCGGTCACAGCCGTGCGTACAGTGTTCAGAGAGCCTATCTGCTCAAGCCCCCTGAGAACCGTTCCCGCGGGGTCTCCTTCATGACTGAGGGACAGGACCTCGGCAACTTCAGGCTGTCCGTTTTTCATTGAAACAAGGACAAAGCCGATGGTTGATGCTCCGGCACAGATACCAAGCGATTTAATCATATAAATGTCCGGACGCCTTTTTTCCCGCAATTGTCGGCAGTTCAATCTGAAATATCTTGTCCCAGAATTTTCCGGTAACAAAAAGCCTCTTACCTTCGCTGTCCCAGGCGATTCCGTTTGCGGCCTCGGCTTCAGGACCGGCCAAGGGCCTCAGGTCCGAAATATCCAGCCAGAAAAGGACACTGCCGCTGAGGCTGTCAACTGCCGCGATAAGGTCTTCCTGCCATATGTTGCAGTAGATAATACCGGAAATATATTCCAGTTCGTTTATGCGGTAAACCTTCCTTCCGCCATCGCTTATCTGCAATTTGCTGATACGCTTGAAATCGTAGGGGTCACGCAGGGTAATCAATGAGGAACCGTTGCTTTGAAACAGAAATTTTCCGTCCGTGGTCAGCCCCCAGCCCTGCCCGCGATATTTGAACACGCCCTTACGCGCAAGGGATCTGGAATCGTACACAAAACATTTTCCTTCTCGCCAGGTAAGCTGGTACAGCTGGTCATTCCAGAAGCACAACCCTTCTCCGAAAAAACGTTTATCCAGCCTTTCCTCTCCACGCACCTCCCCGCTCTCGGGATCGATAATTTTTACTCCGGAACGTCCGTGTTTACCGGTACTTTCATAAAACGAACCGGCATGGTACAATAAGCCCTGAGTAAATGAGTTGATGTCGTGGGGAAAATGCCTGATCATACGGCAGGGAACGACGGGAGCGCACGTTATAATCTGCGCATGGCAATTTACGACGGTAAAATGCACAATTATACTGGCTGCAAGCAGAAATAGTAATGTATTTTTATTTGGCATCGGCGGAACTCTCGTGGTTTTCTTATAAAGTTCCGCCATGGATGGCAAGAGACCGGGATGGAAACAACACACCGCGCAACGCCCTGCGCACGGAAACCACCGGTCCGGAAAACGTCGTGATTCGCGCAGGATCGGAGGCATTCACAACATGGCAGCAGATGCTACTTTTTTCAAATATGAACCGTCGTCCGGCAAAAAGAAAAATAAGGGCCCGGAATTGGTAACAGCGGTTTCCATGCGTTCCGAAGCGGGAATGGGTGAAGACAAAATATACTGGCTGGCCCGCAAGTTGGACGAGGATTCCTTCGAACTGCAGGAACTCAATGAAAGCAACGTCCCGGCAGGACCGTCCAGAACTGTCAGCGCAGAAGAATTCTCTGCGGACTACGCCCTTGAACTCGACTACTGGCAGCAGCATGTCCGCCCCGCCATGGAAAAACAGGACCAAAGGCTGGAAAGAGGGGAGGCCCACCGGGAACGGGGCGAGCTGTACAGCGCGGAGATGGAATACGCCGACGCTTTGGCCGTTGACGAAAACAATGTCCGCGCCACCTTCGGACTGGGGCTGACCTACCTGGAAAAGGGAGATGCGGAAAAGGCGTTTGAAATATTCTCCAAGGTTCTGGAGATGAAATCCGCCTTCCAGCCTGAACACAAGCACATGTTCAACGATTTCGGGATATCCATGCGCAAAAACGGTATGTACCGTCAGGCTCTCGAATATTACAAACGCGGTGTGGATCTGGATTCAAATGACGAAAACCTGTTTTTCAACATTGCCCGAACCCATTTTGAGGCCGGGGACTGGCAGAACTGCATCCGTTACCTGACCATGTGTCTGGAAAAGAACCGGGGAGTGAAGGAAGCTGTAAAATTCTGCCACTACCTTATCAAACGGACGTCTGTTGATGACGGAATGCTCCGCGATATGGGCTCGGACAAAAACGGAAGCACGCTGCGCAGCGAGGTACTTACCCTGCTTCGCAAGATGCAGCTGGCCGCCGGAATAGAGTTGGACGACGCAATCGAGAAGACTCACGAAATAAGGGATCGCATGATCGCCATTGAGGAAGAGGACATGCGCTTGGATGAAATAGAAAAGGACATGTACAACCTCGACGACATGTAATTTTCCTAATCCGGAAGTTTGAGCAGGTTCTCGCGCTGTCCGATCATGATCAGCACATCACTCTTGTCCAGCGGGTCGTTTGCCTTGGGAACAAAGTCGAGGTCATCCGATCCGGCCTTCCTGATGGCGATGACCTGTACCTGATAGTTGTTGGTCAGATTAAGGTCGATAAGCGTCTTGCCCGCCCAGTCGGCAGCCTCGCGCTCCTTGATCAGTATGTCCTGCCCCATGGAAAGATATTCCACCATTCCGGGTGTGGCCAGCTTATGGGCAAGCTGTTTGGCAGCGAAATGTTCCGGAAAGACGACAAAATCCACCCCCATCTTGCTCAGCACCTTTTTGTGCGCCTCACTGATGGCCTTGACCCAGATCTTGTTGACCCCGATTTCCTGAAGGTTGAGCACCACCAGAATGCTTGCCTCCATGGAGTCGCCGGTGGAAACCACCACGTAGTTGAAATCCTGAAAACTGAGTTGTTCCAATGTCTGCGGATCGGTGCCGTCGGCTTCAAAAACCTGCGCAAGATATGGCTTTGCAGCCTTGACCCGTTCCTCGCTGCTGTCTATGCCGGTGACGCTGTGTCCCAGCTTGCGCAAGGTGATGGCCAGTTCCAGACCGAATTTGCCCAGACCGATAACTCCGACTTCAATTTTTTCTGACAATTGCTTTCTCCTGATGCAATGCAGCCTTGCGGCGGCATGCCGATTCATATCTACCCGAGGGGCAGGTCATCTTCCGGCAGCCTGTAGCGGGGTTCGCTCTGCCAGCTGTTGATTGCCGTCAGCAGCCAGACAGGTCCCAGACGACCGACAAACATCAACATGATTATAATCATCTTTCCTGCACCGCTCAATGTGGGAGTTACCCCTGTGGACAGCCCGACTGTGGCAAAAGCAGAAACGGCTTCGAAAGTGAGTTCTATGAAATGTCCCCTGGCCCGGGTGTGCGGCAGGTAGTTCCCTTCACTTATGCTCAAGGCGATTATGGCCGAGCCCAGAATCACGCTGGCAATGGTCAAAAGGGTAAGCGCGCGGTTGACGCTCTCCTCGCTAAGTGCGTACCAGCCGACCTTTACCTGCGAGTGCCCCTTGATCTTGGATATGATGAACCCCAGCCAGGTCCTGAAGGTAGTTGTCTTGAGGCCGCCGGCACATGATCCGGGAGACCCTCCGATGAGCATCAGCCCGATCATGATCAGCAGCGAGATGTTGGTCATTGACGAGATATCCATGGAATTGAATCCGGCAGTACGGCAGGTGACCGACTGGAACAGGGCGGCAAGTGTGCCCACTCCTTCACTGCTGACGGCACGGGCCTTCAGGTTTTCTATGAAATAGATCACCACTCCCCCGGCAATAATCAGAAACAGCGATGTTTCGAGCACTATTCTGGTGTGCCACGAAATGGCGTGAGCCGAAACCTTGCTTTTACGGGAACGGATCAGGTCGCACAGTTTCTGCCAAAGCTCGGTCATTACGTAAAATCCGAGTCCGCCCATGATGATCAAAGCCATGAACACCGCGTTGACGCCGGGGTTGTCCCTCCATGCGGTCAGACTGTCCGAGTAAAGCGAAAATCCGGCATTGCAGAATGCCGATATGGAATGAAACACCGCTGAATAAAAATCAAACCCGACCGGATCAAGCCTGTTGAGCAGAATGGCTCCTATGCCTTCTATGGATAGGACCGCAACAACAACGCCGACAATAAAATGGCCGATATTGAACGATGGATCGTGGATAAGGGTCTGGCTGACCGCGATGCGGTCGGACGCGCTGACCTTCTTGCCGAGCAGGTAGATGACCAGACTGGCATAGGTCATTATGCCCAGCCCTCCGAGCTGAATCAGTGCAAGGATCACCAACTGCCCGGCGTGGCTGAAAAAAGTCCCGGTATCCACAACAGCCAGCCCGGTGACGCAAACCGCCGAGGTGGCGGTAAAAAAGGCATCTATGAAGGAAAGATCCCTTCCAGGATGACAGACATCAAGTTTCAGGAGCAGCCCGCCGACAACTATTGCTGCCAGAAATGCATAGACGGGCATCCAGAAAGGTGAGGACGCTTTTGAATTCATAACCGTAGTTTCTACGCCTGAGACCGGGATATGGCAAGGCTATTGCCTGCCGGTGCGTTCCCGGAGCACGGCCAGTTTTTCTTCCACTTCTTCCCAGCGGGCGAAAGCGGATTCGTGCTCGGCCTCAGCCTCTTCCAGCTGTTTCTGGGCCGAGGCCATTTCCTCTGCCGACTTCTTGTAGAATTCCGGGTCGGCCATCCGAGTCTGAATATCTTCGATTGCGGACTCCAAAGCTTCTATCCTGCCGGGGAGCTCCAGAATTTCTGCCTCCAGCGCTTCGAATTCACGCTGTTCCTTATAGCTGAGTTTTTCAGGACGACTGTCCGGCGATTTTCTGCTCTTCGGTTTGGCTGTCTTCGGCTTGGCTTCAGGTTCCTTTTCAGGGCGCTGGCGTACCCAGTCGTCATATCCGCCAATGTATTCCCGAACCTTGCAGTTCCCCTCGAACGCCAGTGTCCCGGTGACCACGTTGTTCAGAAACGCCCTGTCGTGGCTGACGATAATCACGGTTCCGGGATATTCCATCAGCCGGTCCTCAAGCAGTTCAAGGGTTTCGGCATCCAGATCGTTGGTAGGTTCGTCCATTATCAGCAGGTTGGACGGTCTGGTGAACAGTCTCGCCAGCAGCAGCCTGTTCCTCTCTCCGCCGGAAAGAACGCTGACCGGATAATTGGCCCGGTCCGGCGAAAACAGAAAATCCTTGAGATAGCCCATGACGTGCTTGGCCCGGCCGTTAATGGTCACGGTGTCGTTTCCGTCAGCCACGCTGTCGCGAACGGACCTGTCCGGGTCAAGCTGCTCGCGGTGCTGGTCAAAATACGAAATTTCAAGCTTGGTACCGAGCCGGACACTCCCGCTATCCGGATTGAGCCTGCCCAGCAGCACGTTTATAAGCGTTGTCTTGCCCGCACCGTTGGGTCCGATTATACCTACGCGGTCACCGCGCATTATGGTTGTCGTCAGGCCCTTGAAAACGGGATTCCCGTCCCACGAATAGGTCGCGCCGACAACCTCCGCGACCATCTTGCCGGAACGATCGGCTTCCTGAATTTCCATGCTGACACTGCCGGTGCGTTCACGCCGGACGTTGCGTTCATCGCGCATTTTCTTCAGCGCACGCACCCTGCCCTCGTTTCTGGTACGCCGGGCCTTTATGCCCTGCCGTATCCAGACTTCCTCGCGGGCCAGCTTCTTGTCGAACTCGGACCAGTTCTTCTCTTCGGCTGCGAGCAGATCCTCCTTGCGCTTCAAAAAGGTATCGTAATCGCAGGCCCAGTCGGCAAGGTTCCCGCGGTCCAGCTCGATTATACGGGTTGCTATACGGCGCAGGAACATACGGTCGTGAGTAATGAAAATCAGGGTCTTGATATTCTTGAGGATAAACTCTTCCAGCCAGGCAATGGAATCTATGTCCAGATGGTTGGTGGGCTCGTCAAGCAGCAGAACATCCGGAGCGCTGGCCAGCGCACGGGCCAGCAGCGCCCGACGCTTGAGTCCGCCGGACAGGTTCTCGAAGCGCATTTCGGCACTGAGCGACAACCGGGAAATGACCATTTCAATAGTGGTCAGAGCTTCCCACCCTCCATGCTTTTCCATGACTTCCTCAATCTCGGAAAGTCTGGAAACATCTCCTCCGTTCGCCACCTCAAGGCTTACCGTGTGATAACGGGACAAGGCCTGACCGAGTTCACCGAGTCCTCCGGCGACAACCTCGAAAACGGTTCCTTTAAGAACTTCCGGGACCTTTTGTGAAAGCCGGGCGACCGAAGTTCCCTTCTGGCAGGCAATGGTACCGGCGTCCGGGACCAGATCTCCGCTCATGAGCCGCAGCAGGGTGGATTTGCCCTCTCCGTTACGCCCCACAATACAAATCCGCTGACCTTCCTCCACCTGAAAGGAAACTCCGTCCAGCAGCAAAGGCCCGCCGAAAGACATGGAAACATCGTTTACGCTGATTAAAGCCATCTGGACAACTCCGCTCACTAATTGGTAAAAACCATTATATTATTGAAGACATGCATAATCATATTATATAGTATTCATTACAAAGAGGGCGGCAGTGTAGAATTTTGTCGCCGAAAAGAAAAGCTTTCAGGTTCGGTTCTCCCGCCTTATCTGTTACAAGCTGTTGACGAAACCACCTGCATGAGGCAGTTAAGCGTTGTCCGGTTGAGCGCATCCGGACAAATACGATAGATGAACCGGAGTTGGTAAGGAAATGAGCACAGGCGACAGGCTGCTTGACATATTCCAGGAAGAAACACTGGAACGGCTGGACAATATCGAATCCGGCCTGCTCGAATTGGAGAACTATTCCGACGGCTGCCCTCCGGAATTGATAAATTCCATTTTCAGGGATGCCCATTCCGTAAAGGCAGGGTCCAACCTGCTTAAACTCTACCGCATTGAAGAACTTTCCCACAAGCTTGAAAACGTTCTTGAAATGATCCGCTCCGAAGGGCTTATCCCCACAGAACTGATCATCACCGCTTCACTGGAATCCGTGGACAAGCTGCGGTCTTTAACCGAAGACGTCCTCAACAGCAACGAAAAAAGCATCCGCCTGCAAAAGACAATGCTTGAGGTTTCGGTCCAGCGCGCCCTCTCCAACGAAAGCTGAATTTAGCCGGACCACAAGCTTCACAATAATACACCGCAGGATCTCTCAGCCTTCATACCGGCGTCCGATCTGTTTTCGCTGTACGGCGCCAACTCCTTTTTGAGCTCTCTTTTTATTTCAAGTATTCCCTCAAAGCGCAAATGCGGTTAAAATACGCAAAAACGGGTTAGTTGGTGTTTACCTTAGGGCGTTACGGTGTTATGGACCTTCCAAGATATCCAGGCAGATTCAAGGTTCTGTGCTCCTGATTACGTCAGGCCGGACAGCAAACCTGTGCCGACACCGCCTCCCCGGCAGGTTTACGGATTTCTTATTCATTAACAATTTGTTTTGATTGCTCCTGTCAGGCCGAGCTTTGGCCCGGCACACATCTTTTCATTCCGGCCGATTTTACCCATGCTGTTTTCTGCATAATCCGGCAGTTCCGGATTACACCATTGCAGTTTTTCCCGATTCAAAATCAATCCGGTCCGGACTTTCCATCAACATTCAAACTTCATGGAGGTCAGAGTCATGAGCGTTCAACTCGATATAACAGGTTTGGATTCTTGGGGATTCAACAACGACGGCCCGCTGATCATAGCCGGTCCATGCAGCGCCGAATCCCGCGAACAGCTTCTTGAAACCGCAAAAGGTATTGCCGACAAAGGCGTACACATCCTGCGCGCCGGTATATGGAAACCGCGCACCCGCCCCAACTGCTTTGAAGGCATGGGCGAAGAAGGTCTCAAGTGGCTTGTTGAAGCCAAGGAAGCGACCGGGCTGCCCATCTCCTGCGAAACCGCCAATCCCGAACACGTGGAACTCTGCCTCAAATACGGTGTGGACATGATCTGGGTCGGCGCAAGAACCACCGTAAACCCGTTTGCGGTCCAGGCCCTTGCCGACAGCCTCAAAGGAACCGATATTCCCGTGCTGGTCAAAAACCCCATCAACCCGGACGTTGAGCTCTGGATCGGCGCCCTGGAACGCCTGAACAAGGCCGGGGTGAAAAAACTCGGTGCCATTCATCGCGGTTTCTCTTCCGCCCGTCCCAGCGAATACCGCAATGCCCCCAACTGGAGAATTTTCATTGAACTGCGCCGCCGCTGTGAAACTCTGCCCATTATCTGCGACCCGAGCCATCTCTGCGGAAAAAGGGAGCTTATCCCCGGCGTTGCTCAGAAAGCACTCGACCTGCTCTTTGACGGCCTGATGATCGAGTCACACATCAACCCTGATGTAGCACTCAGCGACAGCAAGCAGCAGTTCACCCCCGAAGATCTCGGCAAGGTGCTGGCCGGACTCAAGCCCAAACATGCCTCTGTGGAAGATGAAGAATTCGTCCACAGCATGGAAAGCAGCCGCGCCCGTCTGGAAGAAATCGACGACGCCATTGTAGAACTGCTGGCCGAACGCATGGCCATCGGCCGCAAGATCGGCCAGATGAAGTGCGAGCGCGGCATTGCACTGCTGCAGCCCACACAGTGGAAAAAGACCGTTGAAAAACGTACTCGCGAAGGTGTTGCCCGCGGAATGGACGAACACTTCATGCTGCGCGTATTCCAGTACATCCATGAAGAATCCCTGCGCCAGCAGGAATGCGTTCTGGCCGGAGAAGAATAATGCCCACTGTCAGCGTTGAACTTCGGGGCGAGTTCGACAATTCATACGAAATCAACGTCGGCTGTTCCCTCATGGACACAGTTGTCGCGGACCTGTGTGAAAGGAAATACGGACATACCCCGGTAATCATCTGCGACGAGAATACCCGCGAACTTTTCGGACTGGAAATGTCCGAAAAGCTCGCGCTGAAAGATATCGAAGCCCTGCTGCTGACTGTTCCCGCCGGAGAAAACAGCAAATCGCTGGACGTATTCAGGTCCCTGCTCGAAGCCATGCTTGAAGCCGGTATAAACCGGCAGGATGTAGTGGTGGCGCTCGGCGGAGGTGTGGTCGGCGACCTTTCCGGATATGTGGCCGGTAGCTATATGCGCGGCATCAATTTCGTGCAGGTTCCGACCACCCTGCTCTCACAGGTCGATTCCTCGGTGGGTGGAAAGGTTGCGGTGAACATCAGCGGAGGCAAAAACTACTGCGGAATGTTCTACCAGCCCAGGCATGTCTATTCCGACATCACGGCACTGGACACCCTGCCGGAAAGAGAAATCCTCAGCGGCCTTGGCGAGGTTGTCAAACACGGATTCATCTGCAGCCGCGAACTGGTCGAATATCTGCATGATAATGCCGAAAAGGTGCTGAAGCTGGACCGGTCCGTCATGTCGGAAATAGTGGCCCGCTGCTGCGAAATAAAAGCCGATGTCGTCTCCCGTGACGAAAAGGAAGGCGGTGTACGCCGCATACTGAACTACGGGCATACTGTCGGGCACGCCATTGAAACATTCTCCGGGTACGAAATGGCTCACGGCGAATGCGTTGCCTACGGCATGCGCATAGTTTCAAGAGCCTGCAACCGGGATAAAATGCTTTCCGATGAAGACCTTGCGCTGCATGAAGCTGTCATGGACCGGCTCGGAATGGCTACGGCCAGGCTGGACATAAAACCCGATGAAATCATGGAACTCATGAAACGGGATAAGAAAGTCAAAGAAGGTTCGGTTGTAGTGGTCGGGCTGGAAAGTCTCGGCAAAGCAGTTATCCGCGAAGATTTTCCGCTGGAGCTTATCCGGGCGGAACTTGAAAATATAGCCGAGTAGCGGAAATCTGGCGCACAGCCGGAGGTTTCGTCATAGAAAGCCTTCGGCGACCCTGCCGGGGGCCTTAACCCCCTTTTGACAAAAGGGGTTAAGAACCCCAAAAGCTTTTATCAGGGCTTCGCCATATCGAAAATCAGTCCGCACCTGATATGTCTGCAAAAACAATAAAAACAATGCCACGGTATCCAACGATGCCGTGGCATTTTATGCTTAATCCTGCGCGGCTGTATCCGCTTGTTTTACCCTCCGGATAAAGATACTACGCATAAAGCCAACAAGGAGCCGAAATGCACAAAATTTCCACAAGACTGATCAATTCCGGCAAACAGGAATCACAACTTTCCATAAACACCATCAATCCTCCGCTGCACCGGGCCTCAACGGTCCTGTTCGATTCATACGCGGATATGCTCAAGGCCAATCAGGGCCGGTTCGAAGGGATTGAATACGGCACGTCCGGACTGGCCGCCCAAAAAGCCTTTGAGTCGGCAATGACTGAACTAGAAGGAGCACACGGATGCCGGGCCTTCCAATCCGGAATTGCGGCCATCGCGATGGTCCTTACCGCTTTTACCGCACAGGGCGACCATATCCTCATCTGCGACAATGTTTACGGGCCGACCCGCCGTTTTTGCAACGAAATGCTGGCCAAATACGGCGTCACAACCGAGTTCCTGCCCTCCGCATCCGGGGCGGACATTTCAGGATTCATCCGCGAAAACACCAGACTAGTGTTCATGGAATCACCGGGGTCAAACACATTCGAAATACAGGATATCCCCGCAATCACCAAAGTCTGCCGGGAAAAAGGCATCGTCACCGTCATGGACAATACGTGGGCCACCCCCCTGTACCTGAATCCCTTCAAGCTGGGCGTGGATGTATCCATACAGTCCGCCACCAAATACATCACCGGGCATTCGGACATCCTGCTCGGAACTGTTTCCGCCACAGAGGAACATTGGGAGACATTTGAAAAATGCTGCGGAATTTACGAAGCATTCGCCTCGCAGGAAGACTGCTATCAGGCATTGCGGGGGCTGCGCACTCTTCAGGTGCGCCTGCGTCAGCATGAGAAATCCGCCCTTGAAATTGCCCGCTGGCTCTCAGGCCACGAAGCAGTGGAATCCGTCATCCACCCGGCCCTTGAAAGCCATCCCCAGCATGAAATCTGGAAAAGGGACTTCACTGGATCCAGCGGTCTTTTCGGATTCACCCTGCGGGAAGATCTGGAAAACAAGGATCACGCCCTTTTCGTGGATTCCCTCAAGCTGTTCGGGCTGGGATACAGCTGGGGCGGATACAAAAGCCTCATAACCGGAGGAAGATTCCAACGGACCAACCCCTTCGGATACGAAGGAAAAACCATATTCAGACTGAACATCGGCCTTGAAGACCCGCAGGATCTGATGGACGATCTTGATCAGGGGCTTGGAAGAATCTGATGCGCTTCGCGCTTTTGATAATTTGATTTCGTCTCCGACGGCCAAAGGGGATAATCCATCTCTGCTCTCCACATCCCTAAGACTCGAAGCAAAGCCTCTCGCCTAAGGGCTGATGGGCCTTTGGAAACCCTAATAGTTTAAGGCTGTTGCATTGAACGCTGCTACCTGAATCAAAAATTTTGCGGAGCTAAGGCAATAGCCATATTTGCAAAAGGGTTTAAGGCCGCCGGAGACATTAAAACTATACGTCATCAAACTCCTGGCGGACTTCGTTAAGACCTTTGCGATATCCTTCCGCGTCTCCGTACGGGAAAAAGTGACGGTAGCGGCTGTGCACGGACTTTACCGGCCGGGCATGGCGGATCGGGCACCAGTACTGCTCGGTCCGGGCCGCAACCTCGCGTATGAAGCCGATAAGCCCGTTGAAATACCCGCAGTAAAAGCAGTTTACCTTTTCTATGAGGTTGAGATATTTAAGTGAGTGGCGATCAATGACCACATAGTCACGCCGCTTCACCATGGGAATTCCGTACACGGGGAAACACATGAGCTGATACAGCCAGGTTGTGAGATCAAGGGCCATGGCCGGGATAAGCGGCATCCAGATAAAAGGGATGGTCAGGATGACCCATACACCCGAATCATATACATATTCGCTCCAGCGGGCGGCCAGTTCACGATGCTTTTCGCGAACATCCTCACTGAAACGAACTTTTCTTTCCTGCACAGTATACAGGAATTCGTTTTTCACATTGTGCAGCTCGTCACGCAGTTCCTTTTCAAGACCGTCAATCCTGCCGAGCAGTTCATCTATTCTGTTCATTTGGCACCTCCGCTTGTGTTGCCGGTTCAAATAAATCTCCACACCGGGTGAAATCCCGTTTTCAGGTGTCATCGGGTACAGTTAGATATAATTTGATTCTTATTGGCAAGTAAAATCGACACCGGAAAATATCTCGGCGGATTTTGATTCATACGGCCCACACAAATAATCCCTGCCTTATCAGGATGGATAAGACAGGGAAAAAATTAAGAACCGGTTACAGATTCCGAAGCAGGTATCCGGGCTTCCTCATTATATCAGGCATCGCTGACAAATTCGATATCATCCTCACCCACCGATCCACTGCTGAGAAGGGCAACAGTCATTTCATCTCCGCTGTTCTGGACATCGGGATCATAAATCAACTTGGAATTGGTGCTGTCCCAAATATAATATGAACCGCTGGCCCCGCTTATGGTTCCGCTGTAACCGGCGACTTCTGCAAAAAGTTTTTCGGACGAAAATCCAAAATCCGTACAAAAAGTGAATTTATCACCTTCACTGCTGTCAAAATCAGTCACTGTATCTTCGCCACAGCACAGATCGTCACCGGGACTGAAGTAATAGAACTTATCCGCCCCGTCACCTCCGGTCAGTGTATCGCTGCCACTGCCGCCCGAAAGCGTATCATTTCCTGAACCGCCGACAAGAGTGTCATCATTACCTGCCCCACTTAACAGATCATTGCCATCTCCGCCAAGAAGATGTCCCCCGCCGTCTGTTAACAGCAGATAGTCATCACCGCCCCCTCCTATCAGAGTAGGGACAAAAGAGCCGTTGCTGTCTCCGGTGAGCGTATCGCCGAAATCAGAACCGATAATACCTTCAAAAGACGAGATTTCATCCACTCCGGAACCGTGCGCAGCCGTCCAGACAGACATGTCTACACCGGAACCGTCTTCCAGCCAGCTGTAATCAAGCCAGTCATAGCCATCACCGCCGGAAAGGGAGTTGTTTCCGTCCCCACCGGCAACGGTATCATCTCCGCCCCAGGCATCAATGGTGTCATTTCCTCCGCCACCGTCAAGCACGTTAGCGTCATCGGTACCGGTTATCGAATCGGCGGCTGAAGTACCGATTATATTCTCAATGCCTGAAAAAGTATCTGTTTCTGTCGGGGCTTCGCTCGGTCCCAGAGCGGCAGTACCGTCCGACATGACAACCACCACACCATCGCTCCGCTGGCTGTAATCCAGGGTATCGTCAAGGGAGTCCCCGCCAGCAATGCTGTCGTCACCTTCACCGGGACAAAAAATATTGGAAACTGTGGTGCTGCCGGTCAGTGAGTCATTTCCACTGCCGCCTATAATTCCCTCAACGCTGGAGATGTAATCTACTGTGTCGTTAGCTAGCGCCTGTCCGGTCTGCAAATTAACCGTAACACCTGAAGTGTCGTCTGCATAGCTGACAAAATCAGTGCCGTCACCACCATCAATACTATCTACGCCATCACCGCCGGACATGGTATCGTTACCACCACCCCCAGAGATAGAATCTGCACCAGAACCACCTAGTAGAGTATCATCACCGTCAAGACCGAAGAGGGTGTCATCGCCTCCTGCTCCGGCTAAATAGTCATCCCCTGCAGTTCCATCATAAGAATCATTGCCAGTCGTTCCGTCCAACGAAACGGAAGTTAACGTTGCCTCGGCTATGGCTGCACCGCCCACAGTGATATTGTCAACCGTCAGGGCGTCTCCGGACACATTGGTTATAAGCACCGCGCTCCCGGAGTCGCCACCGTTTGAATCGTACCAGAGGTTGCCGTCGCCATCGTAGATGAAGGCCGGCCCTGAAGCCAGTCCTGCCAGACTTCCGGTATAACTCGATGCAATCGACATGAAAACGGAAGAAGCACTGAAAGCCGAACTATTAAAATACAGGGTATCGTCTGCGCTGACAAAATTGAGTAATTTCTCACCGGTCAGACCTTCCGCTTCATTGTACATGAAGGTGTCCTGCCCGGCTCCACCATCAATGGTGTCCGCCCCGGTGCCTCCTATGATCTGATCATTGCCATCTCCGCCGAGAATAGAGTCATCCCCACTATTACCAGATATCACGTCATTACCGGTGCCGCCGTCTATGATGTCGTCTCCGGTGCCTCCGGTGATGAGATCAATCCCGGCCCCACCGGATACACTGTCGTTTCCGCCATGTGCAGCAATGGTATCATTGCCGTCTCCACCGTCCAGAAATTCACCGGATGTAGTATCATACGACCCGAAAATGGTATCATTACCGGCACCACCTGATATGGTTCCGATAATAATGTCTACTGTCTGGGCGCCACCACCTGCTGGGACATAAGTCATCTGGGAGGTCAGAAAATCATCGTATTCCGACCCCTGCAGATTCTCTATCCCGCTGATAACGTCATTGCCGGTGGAATGTGTGGATGTCCCACCGCTATTGGTAATGGTGACATTGAAGCCTTCATTTGCGCCGGTACCGTCCAGATAGCTGTAGTCCAGCCAGTCGTCTCCGTCACCACCGACAATCGTGTCATTACCATCATCGGCTACAATGACGTCATCCCCGGCTCCACCGTCCGAATAGTCGTTACCGTCACCGCCGGTAATGGTGTCCGAATCCTCATCGCCGTAAAGGGTATCATTACCGGAATGGCCGAAAATGGTATCGTTACCCGCGCCGCCTGAAATGGTGTCGTTGTCATCTTCATCGGATTCTGATTCGTCCTCGGTGTCTCCATAGAGCACATCGTTTCCGGTCCCGCCGCTTATCGTATCGGCCCCATCGCCTCCGAGAATGGTATCAGCACCTACGCCGCCGCTCAGCGTGTCGCCTCCGTCACCGCCTTCAATCCTGTCGTCTCCGTCAAGCCCGGCAATGAGATCATTACCCTTGCCGCCCAGCAGAGTATCTGCCGAGTCGGATGAGCCTTCGATTTCGTCACCGCCATCGGTCCCGATAATCCGCTCAATATTGGTCATATGATCGACTTCAGCGGTTCCATCCACGGTTGCCGCTCCGCTTTCCAGAGAAATATTAACGGAATTGCGCAGACTGTAATCCAGAGTATCGATACCGCCGCCGCCATCAATGGAATCGTTTCCCGCACCGGTAATAAAAGTCTGGGAACCGGCATCGCCGGCAAAGGAGTCGTCACCGTCTCCGGTTTTGAAAACTTCTATGCCGCTGATCTGGTCGAATCCTCCGGAGTGGGAAACCCCGATGGTATCAACCATATCTACATTTACCGACTCGGAAGTGAAGGAACTGTAGTCCAGCACATCCGTTCCTGCGCCGCCGGAGTATGAATCCGACCCCGCACTGGCTATGAAAGTATCATCTCCGCCTGAGCCGGTAACGCTGTCAAAACCGGCACTGCCGATAACGCCCTCTATGTTGTACAGTTTGTCGTACACCACCGAGCTTGAACCGAAATTGTTGCTAAGGTCGATGAAAAGCTGGCCGCCGGGCCCTACAAAACTGTAATCAATGAAATCAGTACCATCACCGCCGTCAATGGTATTGTCACCGATTCCGCCGGTGATTGTATCGTTACCGTTGCCGGCGAGAATGCTGTCATTGCCTTCTCCGCCGTCTATGGTGTCGTCACCGCAGAAAGCGGTAATGGTGTCGCTACCCCCGTAGCCGTAAAAAGTCTCGTCTGCGGCTGTTCCTTCCAGATTGTCATCCCCGGAAGTTCCGAAATATATACCGTCGGAAGGAGTGGAAGTATAATCGTCCCCACTTCCTCCTCCTGCTGTGTCATCTGCATCGTCGGTGTCGTCGGTATCGTCGGTTTCCCCGGCTCCCTCATCGTCTCCATCGGTGCCGTCACCTTCTATGAGTTCGTCGATGTCCTCGTCATCTTCATCATCGTCAGGGTCATTCTGCGGGTCATTATTCGGGTCATTCACCGGGTCGGTAACCGGCTCAATCGGATCAAGCGGATCATTCACCGGATCGGCAGGATCATCATCCCCATCCTGTCCTCCCTGCTCTCCAAAGGGATCAACCGGATCGCCGGACAACGGATCTTCCCCCAGGACCCCCATTCCGGTCGGCCCGAGTGCATATCCGCCCTGGCCGGATTCGCCTCCCAAAGGTCCGTCAGGGCCATCCTGACCGGTCGTCCCTTCAGTACCCTGCCCGGTTCCATCACCAGTTCCCTGACCGTCTTCCCCTGCCGGGTTCTGCCCTTCCGTTCCGTCAGTTACGCCCGTGTTTGTGCCGTCGCCCTCGGTTCCTTCACCTGTTCCTTCGCCGTTTCCTTCGCCGTTTCCTTCGCCCTCGGTACCTTCACCCTCAGCGCCAGTTCCTTCTCCCTCTGCGCCTTCACCTTCTACGCCATCGCCCTCGGCCCCTTCTTCACCTGTTCCTTCGCCTTCACCGCCTTCTCCATCGGCGCCGTCTCCTTCCTGACCTTCACCTTCGCCCTGCTCACCATCTTCGGGCGTTTCGTCATCGGGATTATCTTTCTGTTCTTCCTCTTCGCGTTCCCGGCGGATTTCCTCCTCCTGCTGTATCGCGGCAGGGGCAATATTCTGAAGGCCCTGCATTTCCTGAGTTGACATGGGACGTACAGGAGAAAGGGTCCCGGTAGGGGAAACATCAACAGCGGAACCGGAAAAAGACAGCAAGCGCACGCCGCCGCCGATTCCCTGAACAATCATGGCTCTGCCGCTGTGAATTTCCATTACAAAGTGCTGTTCATTACCGGAGGGGGGTATGACATGGCCGGTTGTGGTCCCGCGTATACCGATAGTCGCAAGGGGAGAGCCGATCTTGAACCGCTCGGGATTCTGCTCGGCTATTTTACCGGTGACCATACGAAAAGTCCCCTGCGCCATTTTGAACATAAGCGTAGGGTCAGAAGCACCGGTCGGATCGTAAGCATAGTCGTCAAGGGAAATGGAGGCGTCACCGCCCTGCGAAAGCAATGTATCGTCCGCAAAACGGATTTCAACATTGCCGCCCGCACCGGTAACCAGCTCTTCACCTCGGAAGACAGGGCTGCCAGGCTCCAGTGTACGCAATCCTGAATCGGATTTTGCGAAAACTTCGCCGTTGGCTGCAACCACGACCCCAATGGATTGATCTGTTACAGGCATAATTCATGCTCACTGTTATCTATTTCATTATTAGACTATATATCACTCAAAACAAAAGTCAATGAATGAATAAAATTCATCTATGTTTTTTAACAGCGGGTGGAAATGTACCGAAAAACAAATCTATTGTTAAAGATATAACAACTTCATAAATACAAAATATTATCATTAAAACAAAATAAACACACAAAATATATTCTTACTGCATTTTATACATGTACATAAGAACAAAAGCCTCCGTGTTTTCAACTTACTGAAAACACGGAGGCTTTTAACAAAATTCTAATGAGTTGATATCTAATCTGTAGCAGCAGGAGGAATAACACCTTTCCTCGCACCCCAGATAAACAGCGCAAGCCCGGCAAGGATCATGGGTACGCAAAGCAACTGCCCCATGGTAAGCCAGCCGAAGGCTATGAATCCCAACTGGGGGTCCGGCTGGCGGAAGAATTCCACAAATGCGCGGAAGAAACCGTAGCCGATAAGGAAAAGGCCGGTTGTGGTCCCGCGAGGGCGCGGTTTGGAAGACCAGAACCACAGGATGAGAAAAAGGGTCAGCCCTTCAAGACCGCCCTCGTAAAGCTGTGAAGGATGGCGAGGAAGACTTCCGGCATGCCGATCGGGGAAAACCATCCCCCAGGGCACATCCGTTACCCTGCCCCAAAGCTCTCCATTGATGAAATTGCCCATGCGCCCGCAAAGCAGTCCCAGCGGAGCAAGCGGAACCAGGAAATCTCCGACATCCAGTGTGGTGCGTCCGGTTGATTTTGCAAACCGCCACGCGACGATAGCTACACCGACCGCACCGCCGTGAAAAGACATCCCGCCCTTCCAGACAGCCACAATATCAGCCGGGTGCGCCAGAAAATAGCCCGGCTCATAGATAAGGCAGTATCCGAGACGAGCACCCAGAACAAGACCTACAACAAGCCAGGTAATAAGGTCGTCTACCTGCTGCGCGGTCCAGTTGTTCGTAGGCCTGGAAGCCCTGTAGCGTCCCAGGAGCCAGGCAATGGCAAAACCTATCATGTACATAAGCCCGTACCAGTTCGCCTTGAGCGGGCCGATACGGAATGCCACGGTATCAAATTCAGGAAGTACAATCATAGCAACCACCATGTTCATTAACATTTAAAACAAAAAAACAGTCCGGAGCGGTCTATTTTTCCAGAACAAATTCAGGTACAATCTGAACAGAGGAAATACAAGGAAATCCCATGGAAGAACAAAAAGATTTTGATATCCTGGAAATGCCGGCAGAAGGTCTGGCCGCCTACTGGCTTTCTATCAAGAAACTTATCGATGTAAAGCGCAACAAGGAAATTCTTGAGGAAGAAATCCGCTATACAAGAGAGCCTTTCATCAAATTTCTGCTGGAAACAGCGTTCTCGGACATGGATCAGGATCTTGTTCGCAGGCTTGCCGAGTCCAAAATAAAAACTCTTGCCGGAGAATACGAACGCAAGCTCTCCATCATGCAGATTGCCCTGCTGGCCATGTCATCCCAGGAAAACCCGCGCATATCTTTTGTCCGCATGGCCTCGCAGTATCCCGTTTCAGTCATTTCCGAAAAAAAAGCCTTCACGCTGGCACACGGGCTTTTGGACGGAAAAAAAGAAGGGAATTCCGACCAGACCCTTCTCCTGGAATTCGATCATAAGCTGCAGCCGGACAGACTTATGGTCAAGCTGCTTTTCCACATAATCCTCAGCCGCAAAGAAGGCAAACACCAGCTTGAACAACTGGTCCCGCACATCAAAATTCCTTTCTACGCAAATGGCATGACTCAGGTAATTGACGGATTCGACCACAGAGTGCTCAAGTCAAACCTGACCATGCAGGCAAAACAGATACAGAGTTATTCGGAGAGAAAAATGGAAATGGCGGCAGAAATGTGCCTCGCCATACGGCAAAAGCTCAGCTACGATGAGATATTCCGCATTGCGCGGGCATTCATGCCCTGACACTGATCCTCCATAGAGCGGACCAGATGTTAAGTATCGAATCCCATCAACACGGCCCTATCAAATTCGACTGCGCCTGAATTCTGCAGCCGCCCGCACGAAATTTCCGGCCCAGCACGGAACCCCCATGGCATGTATATGGTTGTACCCGGCATAAACATTACCGTGAACCATCCCGTCACGCCCGTTGGCCATTCCTTTTCCGCGGTCCAGTTCAAGAGCATAAACTGGCTGAGCCTCCATGTTGTCAACACACAGAGAGTAATGGAACTCATGCCCCGGAACGGTTGTTCCCACCGGGAAAAACGGATTTTCATGGACGATACGGCCTTCCGTGTATCCCAATCCCTGAGGACGTTTGCAAAGTCTGGTCGAGAGGTCCAGAACTCCGGACATCGGATATTTCCGCCCCTCATACTCGACATCCCTGCCCAGATACATGAACCCGCCGCATTCCGCAAAAACAGGCATACCGGAATCCGCCAGTGCGCGGACATGGTTGCGGATAAGAGTGTTGCCGGAAATCTCATCGGCCAGAGTTTCCGGGAATCCGCCGCCGAGATAAAGGCCGTCCATTTCCGGCCACGGCTCTGATGCGAAAAGGGACACCTCTATGACTTCGGCACCGGCTCTGCGCAGGGCTTCAAGGTTCTCCTCGTAATAGAACCAGATGGCCTCATCACGCACAACCCCGATGACCGGTTTTTCGTCACTGCCTACTTCTATACCGGTCCAGGGCGATTCGTGCGGGACCGTATCCTCAACCACGTCTGATGCAATGCTGTACACAGCATCAAGGTCGATACAGTCGCTGGCCATCTGTCCGAGCGTATCAAGAGCCTTTTCCACCGCATCGTATTCGGTATTGGAAACAAGGCCCATATGACGCTCGGGGATAGGATTTTCCCTGAATTTCGGGAGCATTCCGATGACGGGAATGTCGGTATAGGTTTCGATAGAACTTTGCAGTATATTGCGGTGCCGTTCACCTGCTGTGCGGTTCAGAATCACCCCGGCAAGGTTGAATCCTTCTTCGAAAGCCTTGCATCCGGCGACAATGGCCGCGACAGTGCGGGTCATCTTGGTGCAGTCTATGATGAGAATGACAGGAGCCTTTATTTTCCGGGCCAGTTCAGCAGTGGAGCACGATCCTTCCACGTCCTTGCCGTCATACAAACCCCTGTTCCCCTCCACTATGGAGATATGGGCACCCCGCCCCTTCTCCAGAAAAAGGGCTTTGAGCCGGTCATCCGGCATGAGGAACGGGTCAAGATTTGTGGCATACCGCCCAGCGGCAAGGCCGAGCCATCTGGCATCAATGTAGTCGGGCCCTTTCTTGAAGGGCTTCACATCAAAACCCTGATTCCTGAATGCGCGGCAGAGTCCAAGAGAGACAATCGTCTTTCCTGTGCCGCCGCTCAGCCCGGCCAAAACTATACGAGGAAAATTCATCTGATGATTACACCCTGCGGTTTATTTCTTGTACACACAAGGGTTTCACTAGTGTTTACACGCGAAAAAGACAAGTGAAACGACACCCGGCGATATTGCTGAAATCTAAAAAAAATGCCTTGTCCACATGGGACAAGGCATTTGAAAGTCCAGTAGCACAAAGATTAATCTTCGTGTTCAGCTGCACCCTGCTTACCGGCACCGGCCTTACCGTACATGGTGGTGCTGCCGGAAGACCAGTATTCGACTTTTTCTTCTTTAACGAGCGCGGTCAGAACTTTTTTAACTTCGCGACCTTTTGCATCGGGAAAAAGTTTGGTGAAATCATTGAAGTAGAATTTGCTCTTGGCGCCGGTTTTCTCGTCAAGATACTTCATTATTACTTCTTTTGCGGATTCCATTTCGATCGGCATAATAAGCCCCTTATTGTATAAGGGGCGCGACGAAATGCCGCGCCCCGTAGTTCTCTATTCTTAATTAGAACTTGAACTGAGTGGACTGACGCCAGGTGTAATAAGCGGGATCACGGAAGTCATCGATGAGGTGAGGAGTGAACTCCAGACCGGTCTTTTCGAAGAAACGTTCCCAGCCAATACGCTCTGCCCAGTCACCCAGACGTTCGTACTTGTTGGCATCAGCTTTGTAAACGTCCACAATCTTGCGGATAGTTTTAGTAAGTGTTGGCCAACGGGGAGGTTCGTTAGGAATGAACGCAACTACAACCTTGGAGAACTTGGGCATGCTGATACGGTTGGAAACCTTACCACCAACCATCAGTGCGATACCGTCACCTTCCTTATCGGAAAGGGGCAGGGAGGGGCACATGGTGTAGCAGTTACCGCAGTACATGCAGCGTTCTTCCTTAATGGCAACAGTCTTGTAGGACTTACCGTCAACTTCGACCTTGGAAGGACGAACAGCGCCGGTAGGACAAGCTGCGACAGCCAGAGGAATTTCGCAGAGGTTGTCGAGGTATTCGTGGTCAATGATGGGGGGCTTGCGGTGGATACCGACAACAGCGATATCGGAGCAGTGGCAAGCACCACACATGTTCAGACAGCATGCAACAGCGATGCGCACGGGGGCAGGCATGTTGTGGCCGACGAACTCATCAAACATTTCGTCCATGATGACCTTAACAGTACCGGAAGCATCGGTTGCGGGGGTGTGGCAGTGAACCCAACCCTGAGTGTGAACGATGTTGGAGATACCGGCACCGGTACCGCCGACGGGGAACTTGTATGAACCACCGGCAAACTTGCGGGAAAGAAGATCCTCTTTCATCGCAACCATTTTGTCCTTGGCATCAACCATGAACTCAACGTTGTTACGGGTGGTGAAACGGAGGTAACCGTCACAATATTTGTCGGCAATTTCACACATTTCGCGCAGAAGAGTGATACTCATGAGACGAGCGGTACCGCAACGGACGGTGTATACTTCATCTCCGGATTCTGCAACGTGAACCAGTACGCCCGGTTCAATGATTTCGTGATATTTCCATTTGCCGTAGTTAGCTTTGATAACCGGGGGCAGGAACTCGTTAAAGTCACGAGGTCCAATGTCCGAAATCCGGTTTTCCATCGGTTTGTCTGGATTGTAGCCAGATGAAACGAACGCCATGTCTGTCCTCCCGTATTATCTCTGGTGTCTTTTTCTGTATTCGTTAATGTCACGTTCCCAAGGACCATCAACATCTTCAGCTTTCCAGAAGATGTAGGGGTTGTGCCTGGGTTCCTGAACGTGCCTGGGATCAGCTTTGGTACCGGTAACTTCGAGGAGCTTCTGGAAGCCCATGCGACGCATGGTTTCACCGAGACGCTCACGGTTCTTACCTTCTTCCATCCACCAGTCCCAAATGTTTTCAACAACTTCTTTGATTTCATCAAAAGGTTCTTCAACTTTGATGAAGGGGATCAGAAGGGAGCTGAGCTGAGGACCGTCAAGGATAGGAGCTTTTGCACCGCACAGAATGGAAGCGCCGCGATCGTTACCGATCATCAGAGCGCGAGGCATGGTGTTGATGCAGTGCATGCAGTGCATACATTCTTTGTCGTTGATTTCGAGCTTGCCGTCTTCGTACTTGATGCACTTGCCGGGGCAGAGGTCAACAACTTCTTTCTGGATGTCGAATGCACCCCAGTCACGACCGGAGTGTGCACCAGCGTTAGGAGCGAATTCGCCACCGACGTAAGCTGCTACAGCTTCCTGGTCGATGCGGATTTCGTCACGCCACATACCTACAACCGAGAAGTCGGAACGAGCGAGTGCGCAAACACAGCTGTTCGGGCAGGCGTCAAATTTGAATTTGAACTTGTAGGGGAATGCGGGGCGGTGAAGTTCGTCCTGGAATTCCATGGTCATGTCGTAGCACAGAGCCTGTGAATCGTAACATGCGTATTCACAACGAGACATACCCAGACATGCAGCGGGGGTACGCAGGTTGGAACCGGAGCCGCCGAGGTCAACGTCTACGTCATGAGTCAGTTCGTAGAAAATTTCTTCGAGCTGAGGAGTGGTGGTTCCGAGAAGTACGATATCACCTGTGGAACCGTGCATGTTGGTCAGACCGGAACCGCGCATATCCCAGATATCTATGATCTGATTCAGGAATTCGGTGGTGTAGTACTTAGCGGTGGGCTGAGCAATACGCATTGTGTGAAAGTGAGCGACGCCGGGGAACATTTCGGGCTGGTCACAGTAACGACCGATAACGCCGCCGCCGTAACCGAAAACGCCAACGATACCGCCGTGCTTCCAGTGAGTTTCACCGTCATTATAAGACAGCTCGAGAACACCAAGAAGGTCATCGCAAGCGTCAACGGGAACCTGAAAATTCACGTTCTTCTCGTTTTTAGCTCTAACTTCGGCTTCTTGTTTTATGTCGGACACGAAGCTGGGCCACCGCCCGCTTTCAAGCTCGTCCAACACGGGAGTTTTGTGTTTCGCCATTCCCTTAAACCTCCATAAAGTTTAATAGATATACCTACCAATACAATTAGGCATCCGGTTTCCTGCCGAATATTTCGGCTTAACCCGGTTGCTTTCCTCTCTTAAAGCGAGACCCTTATCGTAATTTACGATGTAAGGGAGGGAAAGATATCCTTAAGTGAAAAAAAACACGACCTACGGTGAGAGATAAAGAACTTACACTCTTTTTGTCAACCGGCGATTGAAAATATCAACCCTCTCAACAGAGGACTTGCCAATCAACCCGGATTCAGCTTAACTACTCATCCCGACACTAGGTGCGTCAATAGCAAATTAGTCCTACAGAAATTTTTGATAACCAGCAACATAAACTTGAAAAAGTGATTCCCTGAAATGAACGAATGCAAACAGTGCGGCACATGCTGCCGCAAAGGCGGCCCGGCTCTCCACAAACAGGATCTGCCGCTCCTGGAGGAAGCCGGAGGAATTGACATTACAGACATCGTGACAATCAGAAAAGGCGAACTTGCCTACAACCAGCCGGAAGGCGAAGTGGGCCCCCTCCAAGAGGAAATACTCAAAATCAAGGGGGCAGGCGGAACCTGGAGCTGCAAATTTCTCTCGCCATCCACTCAGGTATGCCGGATATACAAAAACCGTCCTCTGGAATGCCGTAAACTTTTCTGCGGCGATACTGAGCCGCTGCTTGAAATTTACAACAAGGACAGAATCTCCCGCCGGGACCTCCTTCCCGAAGGCCACCCCGTTCTTGAACTGATAGCTGAGCACGACAGCAAATGTTCGCCGGAAAGAATGGCCGAACTTGCCGCTGAAGCCATCGAACACTGGAACAAGGCGGAAAATCTGAAGGCAGATCTGCGCGAAATCCTGATCTACGATAAATCCATTCGCGACCTCGTAGTGGAAAAGACAGGACTCCCGGCAGAAGCGATGGATTTCTTTTTCGGACGTTCTGCCAGCATCGTTCTCAAAGGATACGGCATCATAGCAACTGCCAACGGCAATTCATTTTCACTGCGCAAATCATCATAAAAAGAGAGGTCCTGAACATGAGAGACGAACGCGGTCTTTATTATTACCCATCTCTTCAGACCCGTGAAACAAGAATGTATGTAAGGGAGAATCAGGGTTCAATCGAGTTCCGACTCTGGTCCAACGAAAACCCGACTGTATGGAAACAGCATGAATGGCTTCCGTACGATGTCATTCAGGAAGCGGCGGAAGAATACAAGAAACGCGGCACCGACCGCAATCCGCTGGCCCTTTACGACCTGAATGTTGCAAGGCAGCTAATCAAGGACGATAAGATAACCCATTAGTCAAACCGTTCCCGACTGCCTCACTTTCAGGCATAAACGTCCCGGAAACCCCTCTGATTTCCGGGACGTTTGTTATTCGGTTTCAACCTCTATCCCTTCCGCCTTGAGCATGGCGGCAAAAAATCCGTCTCCATCCACTAGTCTTCCGCTGAAGGTCCCGTCATAAACCTTTCCCGCTCCGCATGAAGGAGAGCGGGCCTTGAGTACAGCCTTGTCCGCCCCGATCATTTTTGCCACCTTGAGGGCTTCCTGCGCCCCTCGCAAAAAACCGGCACTCACGTCCACCCCGTTGACAGTCATAACCCTGTCACCGGATATTTCGCATGGCGGACGCGGCGTGGGCAGACCGCCAAGCTGTTCCGGACAGACAGGAACTGCCAGCCCTTCTCTGACCAGCCCGATAACCCTTTCGTCGGCATTGTCTCCGCCGTCGTAACGGCAGCACAGCCCGGCAAGGCAGGCACTTACAATATACATGATCACAACCTCCGGAAACGAAGTTTATTGTTACACTCTC
The DNA here is from genome assembly GCF_963677005.1 of Maridesulfovibrio sp. Lineage (NCBI taxonomy): Bacteria > Pseudomonadati > Thermodesulfobacteriota > Desulfovibrionia > Desulfovibrionales > Desulfovibrionaceae > Maridesulfovibrio > Maridesulfovibrio sp. Next base: position 2,140,450 of record NZ_OY781616.1, read on the forward strand.
AGCAACGTGCTAGATCATTTTCATAAACTGATATCACGGTCAAGGAGACCTCATGATCCCAATCACCACCTCAGTATTCGAACTTTTCAAAATAGGGCCCGGACCGTCCAGTTCCCATACCATAGCCCCCATGAGGGCCGGATACCATTTCAACAGAGCAGTTGCAGAAGCGGAACTTCCTGCGATTCCCGACCGAATTGAAATACGTCTCTACGGCAGCCTGAGCGCCACAGGCAAAGGGCACGGAACCGACCGCGCGGTTGTAGCCGGCCTGCTCGGATATCTGCCGGATACAGTGGACTGCTCTTTTCTGGACAGCCTGGCCGATGGCTCGCCCCATTTGTTTGAATGCGGTTCGGTAAAACTCCATGCAGGAATAAATGACGTCATTTTTGCCGAAGTGAATAACAGTTTTCCCTACAGCAATACGCTGACCATCAGCCTTAAAAAGAATAAAGAAACCGTCTTCGAACAGGAGTACTACTCCATCGGCGGAGGATTCATCAAATTGAAAGGACAACCGGAAGAAATTCCGCGTGTTCCCGTGCACAAATATTCGAACATGGCTGAACTCAGACAGATTCTCATCGAAAAGCAACTGCGCATGCACGAAGTGATTCTGGAAAATGAAACGGCCATTACCGGGATGAGTAAAGACGAAATCCGCATCAGGCTGGATGCCATTCTTGATACCATGAAACAGGCGGTTAAAAACGGACTGGCCACGTCCGGAGTCCTGCCCGGACCCATCGGGCTGAACAGGAAAGCCAAGGCCCTCTACGCCCGCAGCAGTTGCGACAACGAGGCGGACAGATTTTTCGTCAGGCTCAACGCATACGGTTTCGCTGCTTCCGAAGAAAATGCGGCCGGTCATATAGTGGTCACAGCCCCGACATCAGGCTCCTCCGGAGTAATTCCGGCCATAGTCTACGCATTGGAAGAAGATCTGGGAATCAGCCGGGAAATGACCCGGCGGGGTCTGATGGCCTGTGCGGCTCTGGGTTTCATTGCCAAGCACAATGCAAGCATTGCCGGGGCTGAAGTAGGCTGTCAGGGTGAAATAGGCGTGGCCTCGGCCATGGCGGCAGGGCTTATTACTTATGCCCATGGCTTTCGCTTCTGGCGCACTGAAAACGCAGCGGAGTCCGCCCTTGAGCACCATCTGGGACTAACCTGCGACCCGGTAGGAGGCTACGTGCAGATTCCATGCATAGAACGTAATGCCATGGGCGCGGTGCGCGCATACAACGCCTATCTCATAGCAAGTGTGGAAAACGAAAAATTCCACAAAGTGACCTTTGACGAAGCTGTCCGGGCCATGGCCGAAACAGGACGGGACATGAATTCCAAATACAAGGAAACATCTCTGGGAGGTCTGGCCGTCTCCGTGCCGAACTGCTGATCCTTCATACCGTTACGGCATGCCTCCGACGGCCCTGCCGGGGTTTTGTCTCCGACGGCCTTGCCGGGGGCCTCAAACCCTTTTGCAAAAGGGTTTAAGAATCCCAAAACCATTCACTATGGCTTCGCCGCTTCGTATGCCCAATTGACATATCATGAATATTTTACGCACTAAAGGATTGTTCTGAACAAACAAAAAGCAGTGGAATTCCGAATAGAATTCCACTGCTTTTTTATCAGGGATTCCAAAGGCCCATCAGCCCTAAGACGAGAAGCTTCGCTTCGAGTCTTAGGGCTGTGGAGAGCAGAGATGGATTATCCCCTTTGGCCGCCGGAGGCAAAATCAAATTATCAATAGCGCGAAGCGCACCAAATCCTGCCTCTCATATAATTTACCAATCCAAGGTAGCCTTGAACGCACGGGCCAGATCGTCGATCTTGCTGCGAACAACGCCCTGTGATCCTTCGGAGAAGCCCAGAGAATCGAGACCGGTGGTCATGCCTATGCGTTTGCAGATCTGTCCGGCAAAGAGTTCTTCGAACCTGCTTGCATTTTCGGGTGCCACGGTTACGGCAAAACGGCTGGCCGATTCGCTGTAGAGCACTCCGAGGGTGGACATTCCGTATTCCGCAGGCACGGACCGCAGGTCCACTTCGCAGCCTATGCGACCGCCGATGGACATTTCGGCAAGGGCTACGCCGAGTCCGCCGTCGGAAAGGTCGTGGCAGGCGGAAACAAGTCCGCTATCCATGGCCTTGCCGAGGGTGATATAACGGGTTTTGGCGGTAAGGGCTTCAACATGAGGCACTTTGTCGTGGCTGAAACCGAGCTGCGATGCGATTTCGGAACCGCCCATTTCGTTGCGGGTCATACCGAGAATGTAAATGAATTCTCCGGGTTTCTTGAAATCTGAAGTTACGCATTTATTGATGTCCGGCACGATTCCCACTGCGGAGAAGAGTACGGTGGGAGGAATGGAAATCTTGACCCCTCCGCCTTTGTAATCGTTCTTCATGGAGTCCTTGCCGGAAATGCAGGGCACACCGAAGGCACGGCAGAAGTGGGAAAGAGCCTGGTTGGCGCGCACAAGCTGCGCCAGCTTGTAATGCCCGTCAGGAGTGGATTCGGACTGGACCGGATCGCACCAGCAGAAGTTGTCCACACCGGCCATGTGGGTGATGTCACCTCCAACGGCAACCGCGTTGCGGATAGCTTCGTCAATGGCGTTGGCCATCATCCAGTAGGTGTCCAGATCGGAGAACTTGGGGCAGATACCGTGGGAAACAACGAGTCCCTTGTCGGAATCGAAATCAGGACGCATAACCCCTGCATCGGCGGGACCGTCTTCTTTTTCTCCCACCAGCGGCTTGACTACGCTCCTGCCCTGAACCTCATGGTCGTACTGGCGGATAACGTATTCCTTGCTGCAGATGTTGAGCCTTCCGAGCATGTCCTTGAGCAGTGCGGTATGGTCTGCGACTTCGGGCTCGCCGCTGAGTTCAATTTCCGGACGTTCCCAGACAGCCTTGAGGTTCATCTGGGGCACACCGTCATGCAGAAAATCCATACGGATACACGCAACGGGCTTGTTGCCGTAGGTGATGTTGTAAAGTCCGCTGTCGGTATAGGTTCCGAGCACGGTTGCTTCCACGTCCATTTCCGCTGCCAGGGCCATGAATTCGTCCAGCTTTTCGGGCGGAACAGCCAGTGTCATGCGTTCCTGGGCTTCGGAAACAAGTATTTCCCAGGGGTTGAGGCCGTCGTACTTGAGCGGGGCCTTGGCCAGATCAAGATCACAGCCGCCGCTGTCCTCGGCCATTTCACCGACGGATGAGGAAAGTCCTCCGGCTCCGTTGTCAGTGATGGCGTTGTAGAGCCCCATATCGCGGGCACGCATGAGGCAGTCGTACATCTTGCGCTGGGTGATGGGGTCGCCGATCTGTACTGCGGTGGCAGGCGAACCTTCATGCAGTTCTTCGGAAGAGAAGGTTGCACCGTGAATGCCGTCCTTGCCGATGCGTCCGCCGGTCATGACTATGTAGTCACCGGCCAAAGCCTTTTTCTGGTGGCTGAGACGCCCTGCGGCTTCTATCGGCATTGTGCCTACGGTTCCGCAGTAAACAAGGGGTTTGCCGAGATATCTTTCATCAAAGACAATGGACCCGTTGACGGTGGGGATACCGGACTTGTTGCCGCCGTGCTCTACGCCTTCACGCACGCCTTCAAACACCCTGCGCGGATGCAGCAGGCGCGGGGGAAGTTCCCCTTCGTGGAAGGGCGAGGCAAAGCAGAAGACATCGGTGTTGCAGAGCAGGTTTGCGCCGAGTCCTGTTCCCATGGGGTCGCGGTTAACACCTACGATTCCGGTAAGAGCTCCGCCGTAAGGGTCGAGTGCAGACGGGCTGTTGTGGGTTTCCATCTTCACGCAGACATTGAGCTTGTCATTGAATTTAATAACACCGGCGTTGTCCTTGAACACGGAAAGGCAGAAATCGTCTTCGCCCTTTTCCGCACGGATTTCGCTGGTGGTTTTCATGATGCAGGTCTTGTAGAGGCTGTCCACTGTGGAGGACACCCCTGTTTCCCTGTTTTCGTAAGATATGCGGGAACTGAAAATCTTGTGTTTGCAGTGCTCGGACCAGGTCTGTGCAAGGGCTTCAAGCTCGGCATCTGTCGGCTTGGAGGTAAGCCCCATGGCTTCACGTTCACTGATGACATCGGGATCGGCATAGTAATCGCGGATGCGGTGAAACTCTTCAAGGCTCAGAGCCAGAGTATTGTCACGGCTGAAAGCAACCATCTCGGCATCGGACATGGCCGCGATGTCGATTACTGCAACTTCGTCACTGGCTTTTCCGGTAACGCGTGCTGCCTTGGCTTCGAATCCGGGCGACTTGACCCATTCCTCGGAGGAGCGGATTTCGTAACGCTGGATAAGTTCGTTGGCCAGCAGATCCCGAGCAATACTGGAAACTGTGTCCAGACCGAGATCCTTGGAGAACAGATACTGGGTGGAGGTATAGACCTTGACCTTTGACGGATCGTCCGGTTTTACCACCAGCACCAGAGATTCCCTTGCAGTACGTCCCTCGTTGTCCGTAACACCGGGACGGAAGCCGACCTCAAGGTTCCAGGCGAAATTGTCCGCAAGCGGCTCAAGGGACGGGGTATGCAGGACAGGGTCATGCAGTACGCCGAGCTGGAGCACTTTTTCAATTTCGTCTTTTTCAAGACCTTCTACAGTATATACCTTGATGGTCCGGACTTCCCCGGCTTCTATTCCGAGTTCTTCTTTGATTTTGTTGGAAACTTTATGGCCGTGAACATCACGGACATGGTCCTTGAGTGCGACCTCGACACGCCAGAGCATGGCTATCTCCTTAATTATGTTAAAAAAAGACAAGGTAAAGGCCTTATTCGGCCCAGACCAACGTATTTCCACCGGATTCCTTGGCCCTGTAAGTGGCCGTATCCGCCCGGTTGAGCATAAGGTCGGGTGTATCTCCATCCCTGATGACGGTCATACCGCCGCTGATGGTGACCATGCCCGAACAACCTTTTTCCACCCGCAGCCTGATCCGGTTGCCGATCTTTTCCAACGCCTCCGCACGGACCTCGGTGACAATAACACCGAATTCGTCTCCGCCGTAACGGCATGGAAAATCCATCCCGGACCTGAGTTCGGACTTGAGTACATCGGCCACCTTACGCAACACGTCATCTCCGGCCTGATGCCCTTTCGTATCGTTAACGGCCTTGAATCCGTCCAGATCGAAAAAGAGCAGTCCGACAGGACGCCCGGTACGGAAGCTGCGGGTGATTTCACGGGCCAGCAGGGTATTGAACTGTGTGTGGTTGAATAGATCAGTAAGCCCGTCAAAAATGGCCTGACGCTTCAGTTTATCCTCAAGTCTGCGGATATGCGTCAGATCCCTGGCCACGATAAGGAGCCTTTCTCCCGGACCTGCCAACCGGCTGATGACCAGCTCAAACGGACGTCCAGCAGTATCGGTTCGTTTCAGAAGCACTTCCAGCACCGATCTCTTCTGATCGAAAATCTCCGGACTCCAACGACCGGTAAATGTTTCGACAGGAGTCGCAATGTCAAAAATATTGCGCCCCAGAAAAATCTTTGAAAAACGAGCCGAGGCATAATTAATGTTTCCGCGCCGGTCAACCGTAAGCACTACGTCACGCATGGAATCAACCAGGCTCTCCAGAAAATCACGCTGCTTCAGCGCCAGGACCTGACTCTCGGAAACCTCCCTGACATTTTCCATGACCACTGAAATCATTCTTTCATCGCCCCTGGTCTGGCGATAAGCGGAAACATACATACAGGCATCGCGGGGTATCCCGCCCGTGCGAAGGCTTACACACATGATTTTGCTGAATGACTGGTGATCTTCGGATTCAAGAAAATCCGTCCATCCCCTGCCCAGACCTATACCCAGCCCGGTCTTGAACAGTTCACTGAAAAATTTCTCTCCGGATGCGGTTGCTCCGCCTAGGAAACGTGCCATCTCCTCGTTCATATCGAAAAGTTTTCCGTTCATATCCAGCGTGGCAATTCCAAGCGGCAGATTGTTCAGTGTTCTGGCGCGGTCTTCTATAAGATGCTGCTTGGCGCAATAATGCTCGTATGCCTGCCCGATAAAACGGAAGTACAGCCCAAGATCCTTTATTTCATCAGGCGTAAGGTTCCCCACAGAGCAGACAAACCTGCCGAACAGGGATGTATGACTGGAGATGTCTATGCTGCCGCCTTTCTTTCCTGTGGGCAGTTCCTCGACAGACAGCCCTCCTTCTCCCTTATGCACACCGTCGGCGGATGATGTGTACAGCGTATAGGAGTCCGTGTGCGGAGATTTCAGGGCAAGTTCCCATTCCGAAATATCCCAGTTAAGCTTCACATGGCGGGCTATAATCCTGGCTATGGACTTAACGCCGCCCTCGGCGGTGAGCAGTTCCAGGCTCATGAAATAATTTGACTGAAGACTTTTTATGGAATGGCTGTAAAAATTTGTTTCATCAGCATCATCGCCCATTCCAAGGGTACTCAGCATGGACTGAAACTTGGTGCGGCAGACGGAACGAAAATCCTCTATCGTATCCTCTTCCATTCCAAGTGTATTCTGGAGCAGAATTTCGAACTGAAGGACATTGAACGGAGACGCGCCGTTGCCCAATTCCATCTCGGCCCAGCGGGTGGCAAGAATCACAGCCTGAGTGGGCAGGTCGAAAGAATCAAGTTCATCAATGGCATGATGGTTGGGCAGCGAAGGACAATCCAGAGTCTTCATCTTCCAGCGATCAAGCAGCATACTGCTCACTTCACCGTGGTTAATCCCCCATGCTTTTCTTTCTTCTTCATCCTGGGCGGGATATGAACGGGCCACTGAATTCATGTCGGTTTGGTAGGGCAGAGTCTGTGGTGAAGCGCACCGCAGAAAAAGCAGCGAAATATCCTTGAGCAGGCAGCACAGGTACACCTTGTCCGCCTGATCCGGGCATATCCTGGAAGCTATGAGCTGGGCGGCAATAGCTCCCCACACGGTCAGCAGCCAGTCGCTGAAAACATTATAATCGCTGTCTCCGGCGTTTCCGCTGATGTGCTTCTGATAGGTTATGGTAACCGCCAGATTCAGCAGTTCACGGGTCCCGAGAACAATTGCGGCCCTCTTTATATCCGAAATTTCCTGCGAAAGACCGTAAAAAGGAGAATTGACCAGAGTGAGAATAGTGGTTGAAAGGGCAGGGTCCATGCTGATGATTTTGCCCAGCACGTCAAAGTCCGGTTCCGCCCTGCATGCTTCCTCCATAAGTTGGAGCATTACCGGGGGAAAACTGAGCTTCATCATAAGCCTCGGTGATTCAAGGATTTCTTCCAGACTCATCGACAGCTGCTCCTTATACTTACACTCCACCTATTTGCTGCGGGTCAACACAAAATCGGCGGCCTGCTTGAGTACCCGACATTCAGCGCTGTCGGGAAGCGGTTCGAGACATTTCTTGGCCTTCTCAATATAGTCTGCAGCATACTGCCGTGTTCTGGCCCCGAAATCATGCTTTCTTATTTCCGCGAGCAGAAAATCCCTTTTTTCATCAGATAGGGTGCGACTCTTTATCGCGGCAAGAAGTTCTTCCGCCTGATCATCTTGTAACATCTCAAGGTAAAGAATCAAAGGTAAAGTGACTTTGCCTTCTTTCAGGTCCCCGCCTTCCGGCTTACCGGTATCATCGGAGGGAGATTCGTAGTCTATGGCATCATCCACGAGCTGGAATGCAATGCCCATGTTCAGACCGAAATTTCCGACCGAGTCCTCCACCGCCAGATCATCGCAGGCGAGAGCGGCACCCATGCGGCAGGAGGTCTCGATAAGCCGGGCGGTCTTGCCTATGATGATATCCATGTAGGTATCCCTGTTGACCATCGGCTCGGAAATATGGGCGATTTCCCGAATCTCACCTTCAGCAGTGGCCATTATGCCGTCAGCCATTATGTAGCTGATACGCGATTTTCCGTAACCGGCACCGATCCTGTTGGCCAGAGCCAGAAGGACATCACCGGCAAGGATTGTCTCGGTTGTGCCGAAGACAAGATGGGAAGCTTTTACACCTCTGCGCAAATCGGCATCATCAAGAATATCATCGTGCAGCAGTGTGGCCGCATGGAGCAGTTCAAGGGAACAGGCCAGCGGATAAATGTCGTCTTTCGCATACCCCAGTCCCCTCGCCGTAAGCAGGGTGAGCACCGGACGAATACGCTTGCCCGGAGCAAGGAGAACGTGTCTTGCGACTCCCTTCACCAAGCCCTCCAGTTTATCGGTTTCTTCATTGATGAAACCGTTGATGCGAGGCAACTCTTTCTCAAAATAGGCTAATAACTCAGTCATCCGCTTATGAATTATCCCGGTTATGCAGGGTCAGGCGAAAGTAAATGGTCAACTGAAAACCCCGGAGCAGATTCGGCCGAGTCCGGCCAGAGCCCCGCGCAGATCCCAGTCTCCGCTTTCCCTTGATCCGACAATGTTAGAAACGGTCCGCAACTCGCACATCTCAACACCGGCAGTGGCGCAGGCGTATGCGACCGCAAAACCTTCCATATTCTCCAAATCTGCCGCATACACCGACCGGAACCGGGCAGCGGCAGCGGCAGTAGCGGTAACTCCGCTCACTGTAAGTGATATAGCTTCGGGCAGTTTTGCCAATCGGTCAAGTCCTGAATTAGCAAGACTTTTACCGGAAACCAGATCTACGCGGTCCCAAACGGGGCTGCCTTCAACAACACCCAGGCTGAATCCCAGACTTTCAGGATCAACCGTATCGCCGGTTTTCAGCCCGTATTCGGGCCATATTTCGGTCCGGACCAGACCGGCAGACCCTATGGAAAAGCTCTCCGGATTAAATGTTCCGGCTATCCCGGCCAGCATGACAAGACCCGGGTCATGCACAGCCAAAGCCTTTCCCAAAGCAAATGCAGCATTGATTATACCGATTCCGGTCACCAGCAGCAGTCCGGGACGTCCTCCCAGTTCAACAGGAACTGTTTCACCCTGTTCAAGCGCCGGGAGTTTCACAAATCCACCAAGTGCGGATTTCATTTCCCGAACCGTTGCGGTGACAAAAAGAATCGGGTTCAAATCTTAGAGTCTCCAGTACCGGATACCGGCCTCTTCCAGTTCATTGCGCTCGAAGAAACATTTTACATCAATGATCAACGCATCATCGGGACGACTGAACCAGCTTTTGATTTCATCAAGTGAAATGCTGCGGTACTCATCATGGGAAACAGCCAGAATAACTGCTTCAAGATCATGAAATTCTTCAAACGGGACGGTCTTGAGCCCGTATTCCTCCACAGCTTCTTCCGGATCGGCATAAGCATCGTGCACCAGCACGTTGACCCCGAAGGATTCAAGTTCGCTGACAACATCAACCACCTTGGTGTTGCGCAGGTCAGGCACATTTTCCTTGAAAGTGAGTCCGAGAACCCCTACGCGGGCATTTTTGACTCTGCTGTCACCGTTGATCATCTGTTTGACCGTGGTATCGGCGATGAACTTGCCGACTGAGTCGTTGATCTTGCGCCCGGCCAGTATGACCTGGGGATGATAGCCGATGGATTCGGCCTTGGTGGTCAGGTAATAGGGGTCTACACCGATGCAGTGCCCGCCTACAAGACCCGGACGAAACGGAAGGAAATTCCATTTGGTTCCGGCAGCTTCGAGAACATCCAGAGTGTCTATGCCCATGCGGTCGAAGATCATGGACAGCTCATTCATGAGCGCTATGTTCAGGTCTCGCTGAGTGTTTTCAATCACCTTGGCAGCTTCGGCAACCTTTATGCAGGAAGCACGGTGCGTTCCGGCGGTAACGACTGTGGAGTACAATTTGTCCAGAAGCTCTGCAACTTCCTCAGTATTCCCGGAAACAACCTTAACAATGGTCTGCAGGGTATGTTTGCGGTCACCGGGGTTGATGCGTTCCGGCGAATAGCCCACACCGAAATCATCACCGTATTTCATGCCGGATTTCTCTTCCAGCAGGGGAACGCAGATGTCTTCGGTAAGACCGGGATAAACGGTTGATTCATAAACAACAACGCTCCCGGCGGACATATTTTCGCCGACCATGGCGGTTGCGCCTACAACCGGCTTGAGGTCCGGATTACGGGCTTCGTCAATCGGGGTAGGCACAGCGACAATAATCACCCCGCAATCTTTGAGAACGGAAGGGTCGCTGCTGAATTCGACATAGTTGTGGAAATCTGTTTCCAGAACTTCATTTGTACGGTCGTACCCGGTGCGCAGTTCCTTTACTCTCTGCTCGGAAATATCAACGCCCATGACTTTGAAATGACGTCCCAGGGCAACGGCCAGAGGCAGGCCCACGTATCCCAGGCCCACCACGCCAATACTGACTTTCCTGTCTTTGATATCTTCGAATTTAATCATAAACATTATATCCTTATGTTTTTAACTTTCCGGATTCTCCGGATTTTCCTGTAAATAATGCAGGAGAGAAAAATTTAATAAGCCTACTTACGCCCTCGGGGGTGGACAGAATCTTCCGGCCCATATACAACGCACCTATTATGCATATCGACTGGTCCTTTCTTCTTTCAGCCCTAGGTCTGGCCTTCATTATCGAAGGGATTCCCTACTTCGTGTTTTCTGAGCGCATGCCCAGAATCCTGATCTCAATTATAGAAAGAGGACCGAGGCAGTTGCGCATTCTCGGACTGATAGCAATGATTTTCGGGCTGCTTCTCATATCTTTCGGCCAATCTCTTTCAGACCTGTGAACAGGTCCGGCTGCTAGCTCTTCTCAGCCACATGGATATAGACAATCCCGGACAACAACGGGATGAACATGACCCGGTCAAACCCTGCCCGGCGTAATTCTTCACCAAGAGCTCTCTCTTCAGGAAAAGCCCGTATGGTGTCCGCCAGATACGAATACGCTCCGGAATCTCCGGACACAACCTTCCCAAGCAGCGGAAGGACCCTGTTCAAATAAAAATTGTATACACCCTTCCAGATGCGCTTACTGCCGGAACCGAACTCAAGGATACAGAATCTGGCACCCGGTTTAAGCGTCCGCAGGATCTCGCTGTAGGCATCTTCACGGGGCAGTATGTTGCGGATGCCGAAAGCAATGGTGGCGCCGTCAAGGCAGCAGTCCGGCAGCGGCAGTTTTTTGCCGTCGGCCTGCACGGGAGCAATGTGACCGCCTCTGGCGGCATGCTTTCCGGTAAGCTTCTTGTTCTTGCCGCACGCGAGCATGGGAAAAGCGAAGTCCATTGCCAGGACCTTAAGTTCCGGATGCTGTCGAATCAGTTCTACAGACACATCAAGAGTTCCGGCAGCAAGGTCGAGGACCAGCCCGTCTTTGCGGGGGCGAACCAGTTTCACAAGTCTGTAGCGCCAGTAAATATCCTGCCCGGCACTCAGAAAATGGTTCAGAAAATCGTACCAGCCGGCAATGCGGCCGAACATGGCGGCAACCTTTCTGCCATGTTCCTGATGGGATGAATCGGCCATTTATCTACGAATCCTTGTTTCCGCTCTCGGAAAGGACTGCCTGCTGCTCCCTTACAGCCGCGACGACATCTGCGTATATGGAGCTGAAATTTTCCGAGAAATTGCTCGGGGAAATACGTCCCACTTCAATGAATTTGACTACTATTTCCTTGGTGACCTGCAAAGCCTGCTTCTCAATTTTATCCATAATATACTATCCTTGCGTTGGCGGGAAAAACCCCGCCCGGTGGGAAATGGCCACGACCTCCACAGGTAGGGCGCCGGGCGGGTAAAAAGAAAGAAACCAGTAAAGCACCCTTCTTTTGTGAGGCTCTTTAGCATGAGACCTCCAAATAGTCGACCCGCTTCTCGGCTGAAAATTATATCCCACCGACAGTGTCATTTACAAATCAAATCGGTCCGCCGAAACAAAACTCCGGCGGACCGACCATCTGGATCAAAGTATGTATAACTTACGGCTATTCATCCAGTTCCCGGGCCAGCGCAGCTATCTCTTCACGGATGATACGCGCGGCCTCGGCCGGTACAGCCCTTTCAAGCTTTTCAACAAGAACTTCGTCTATCGTCGATTTGAATTCCTCTTCTATCTCACTTTTCATCTCAGCGATCTTTTCTACCAGTCTGGGAGCGAGATAGTCCTCAATGTCCTCGGTGAGTCTGCCTTTAATGCGGTAGAATGCCGGAGAATCAGGATCAAGTTCCTTTTCCAGCGCACGGGCCACAACCTCTTCTATATCAGGTGCAGCAGCCAGCTTTTCTTCTACAGCGGCAACCCTTTCTTCTGCTGAGTCAATCCGGGAGGTATGATCGGGCATAGCTTCCATCCGGGACTCCAGAGCGTCCACACGGGGACCGTGATCGGGCAGTTGCTTCAGGCTGTCCTCAAAAGCTTCAAACCGGGACTCATAATCAGGCGCTTCATCAAGGCGACCTTCCAGAGCGGAAAGGCGTTCTTCCGGATCGGGAATTTCGCTCACTTTACCCTCAATTGAATCCATACGGGATTCAAGAACCGAGACGACTCCCAGTTTACCATCCAGCACAGCTGCGCGATCCTCGGAATCAGCCTGAATTTCGCGCAAACCGACCTGAATCTGTTCGGTCACACGCTCCTGAACATCATCCGCGGCAATTGCTGCAACAGCAACAACCGCTGCGGAATCCGGCTTCAGTGCTTCACTCAGCTTCTGGCTCACTGCGGAATCAACATCAACCCCCTGCCCGAGACGTTCCTCCAGGGTCTGAAGGTTTTCAGTCAGGGCAGTGACCGAAGACTCAAGCGAGGAGAGCTGTGCAACCCTTTCGGAGGCAGCTTCAAGAGCCTCTTCCAGTGTGGCGATACGCTCCGTTGCCTCTGCCAGAGAAATTTCAAGGCTCTCGGCCCGCTTTGCGGCAGCCGCAGCCCGCTCACCAAGATAGGAAACAGACTGGGCCTGTTCAGAGCAATCATCGTCCGGCATTTTTGATTCGAGCAGGTCAAGCCGATCCACAAGCTCCTCAATACGGGCGGAGTTGATGACAACATCATTCATTTCCGCCGGGCAGGGAGACTCTTCATCGTCTTCTTCGTCAACTTCTTCGGTATCAAATTCGGAAAAATCTATTTCGGCATCCTCAAGCAGTTCGCCAAGGTCGATGTCATCGTCATCCAGTCCGAGATCCTCATCTGCAACCAGCTCAAGGTCTCCGGCAAAATCCACAAGATCAACTTCAGGAACGGCAGCCGATTCGGCAGCAGGCTCCTCAACATCGTCTTCGACAACTTCAGCGGACTCCGCTTCGAAAATATCTGCGGGTTCAACCTCTACAGCTTCTGCGGGCTCAACAGGTTCGGATTCTTCCGGCTCTTCCGCTTCCGCAGCAGAGACAGGTTCAATTTCCAGAATGTCTTCACCTGCGTCGCCAAGAGGTTCAAGTCCTTCCTCGGTGAGCTCTATTTCTTCCTGCTCTTCACCAAGGAGTCCTTCAATATCCTCATCAGCGAGCACGTCCTCACCCATATCAAGAATATCAACTTCATCTTCCACTGTGCCCAGAAGCGCGTCCAGGTCATCCGCATCATCGTCCGAGGACTCATCAAGCAGACCTTCGATGTCTTTGACATCGGTATCCCCGTCGAACAGGTCTTCAATATCTTCTTCGTCAGCAGGAACAGTAGCGTCACCGCCGAGACCGTCTATCAAATCATCAAGCCCTTCCGCATCCATCTCAAAGGATTCATCTTCGGCCGGGGCAAGCAGCCCTTCTTCTCCGAGGTCGAAATCAAGATCATCATCAGGCTCATCAGAAGAGGCGGCAGATTCAGGTTCAAGCCCTTCATCAACCTCCTCGGAAATATCCTCGGCCAATTCGCCGAGATCAAGAACATCATCACCGTCATCAGGAATATCACCGGAGACTTCAATATCGTCATCCAGCAAATCATCAAGTTCCAGAACTTCGGAATCATCTTCCTCCGCTGAATCGGCAACAACTTCATCTAAAAGGAGGGCCTCGTCATCCCCGTCAACCACATCGTCAAGTACCAGCAGATCTTCATCGTCCGTACTTTCAACGACATCGTCCAGGACCAGCAGGTCTTCATCGTCCGCGTCTTCCACCACATCATCAAGAAGCAGCAGATCTTCACCGGAATCTTCTTCTACCACATCGTCCAGCACGAGCAGGTCTTCATCCTCGCCCTCGACAACGTCATCAAGAACCAGCAGGTCTTCCGAATCGTCTTCGGACAACATTTCCGGCTCCTCAAGTTCCAGGTCTTCAGAAAAAAGGTCTTCAAGCTCCTGTTCAAAGCTTGCGTCGAGATCATCAGTCTCAGGACCGCCGCCAAGCTCTTCAGCAACATCAGCGAGGTCGATAACCTCTTCCTTACCTTTTTTTTCCGGGGAATCCGGGGACATAGGCTACCCTTCCTTAAAAATTTAAAAAAAGGGGGCCGTACAGCCCCCCTTCCATCCAAACATCAATAATACTTATTTTTTGGGGTGACACTTGGTACAGCTGGTAGGACCGGTCTTTGAGCCGGCTTTCTTCATTGCCTTGTGGCAACCCATGCAGCTGCGGTCAGTCTTGTGGAAAGCGTTGTAGAAAGAAGTTTTATCTTTCTTACCGGGCTTAACGTGACACTTTTCAGAATCACATTTCTTCACTTCGCTTTTTCCGTCCCAAGTGTGGTGACACTTGGTGCATTCAATGGCGGCATGTCCTTTGTGAGAAAAGGCAACAGGAGCTTTTTTGCTGTCAATGCCAGCAGGAGCTTTCAGAACCATGTCACCGGGAGCGTCAACAGCGTACAGGCTGGGAAGAGCGAATACGCATACCAGAGCAGCTGCCATGAGACAAACAAGCAGGGTCTTTTTCATCCTCAGTTCCTCCTTAAAAAAAACGTTAACCTAATTACAGTCTTCTTGTGGATTTAATTTAGATAAAAAACCATGTCAAGCATGCCTGAAAAAAATGGATTATTAAAATTTAGCGGTATCAGGCACTTATACCGAGTGACATCAAAGATTATACTTCTCTGCGTACCCCCTCGGGGTCAGCATGAAGTCGCCTGTTTTTCGGGTTGATGAATTGCCAATTATCAGGACAGTTTGCATATCCACATCATCCTCATTCAGTGTATCGAGAGTGCATACCGCAACCCGCTGCCCTTCCCTGTACGCTCTGTTGACTATTCCGACAGGAGTATCTCCCCTGCGGTGCCGCCGGACAATAGCGACTGCCTCGGCAAGATGCCCGGCCCTTTTTTTTGAGCGGGGGTTATATATGGCAATAACAAAATCAGCTCCGGACGCGGCTTCAAGACGCTTTTCTATCTTTTCCCACGGAGTGAGCAAATCGCTCAGACTCACCGAAGCGAAGTCGTGCATAAGCGGAGCGCCCAGCAAGGCCGACGCAGCGGCGAATGCGGGTATGCCCGGTACAACTTCAAACCGGACTTTATCGATAAGCCTGTCTGCTTCAAGAATCTCCAGAACAAGCCCGGACATGGCATAAATTCCGGGATCTCCGCTGCAGACAACCACTACATCACGTCCGGAAACAGCTTCGTCAACCGCCCTGCGGCAGCGTTCGACCTCTGCCGTCATACCGGTGGAAAGAACCTCTTTACCTTCAAGCAGTTCCTCGGGAATCAACCGGACATAAGCCGTGTAGCCTACAACCGCGTCAGCCCCGGCGATAGCTTCCGCCGCAAGTGGCGCCAGCAGGCACTCGTCACCCGGTCCCAGTCCGATTACCCTGATACGGCCAGCGCAACGGCCACCGTCACCCGCGCACTTTTGGTTTTGGGAACCAGCAACTCCGTTGCACCCGCCGTTTTCATTGCCGCCGCTTCGCATACTCCGTTTACTCCCATATGTTTCATTACCATCCCCGAAGGGTTGGCGACAGTTATTTCTCCAAGTTCCTCAGCACTGTAAAATTTCAATTCCAGCCCCAGAGAACCGGCAGCTTCGATCAGTCCCGGTTCGTCCGCTTTAGCTTCTATGGAACTCATGCAAAACACGGATTCACGCGCAATGCCGTTTTCAGCAAAGACCTTGCCTACCAGTTCCAGAATTTCAGCAGAAGGAGTCCCCCTTCTGCAGCCCACCCCCACAGACAGACAGCGGGGATACAGGGCAAGCACGGTGTCCGGCAGGCTGTGCGCATGCCAGTCCACCAGCACTCCGCAACGCTTTTCACCAAGTTCCGCAATGTCCTCTACATTGTAAAAGCGGTCCTCAACACCGGACAGGTCAAGAAATCCTCCCGGATCGCAGAGCGCTACACGTTCTCCGTCCAGCAGCGCGGCGTTTACGTGCCTGATCGGGCCGGTATCGGTTATGGCCAGACCGTTGTCAACAGCCAGCAGATCAATGGATACCGTCCCGGCGCAATCGGTAGCTGTGGTTATCACCGGAGTTGCCCCGATCTTCTCCCCGACCAGCCGGGCCAGTTCGTTGGCCCCGCCGAGGTGACCGGAAACAAGGCTTATCGCAAACCGTCCGTTCTGATCGACCACAACAACCGCAGGATCGGCAGCCTTGCTCCTCAGCAAAGGAGCTATGACCCGCACGACAATACCGGTTGCCGCAACAAAAACGTGCGCCCGGTAAGCGGAAAAAGTCCCGGCGACCAAATCCCCAAGTGACCGGAACGGAACATCTTGCCCGGCAGCATACCGCTCCAGCACAAAACATTGCGCCCCGATCCCGGAGGCAAGCTCTCTCGCCTGCACGGCCCCGGTCGCAGTCAGAGCATAAACGGCTGTATCCATACGTGTTACTCCGGGATTAAATAAAAAAGCGGGAGGAATAACCTCCCCCCGCTTGGCTTTATTATATGAATATGATGCGCTTCGCGCTTTTGATTATTCGATTTTGCCGCCGGCGGCCAAAGGGGATAATCCCCTTTGGAAACCCTAGTAGTTTAAACTTGTTACCTTAAGAGGCAACTACTTTGATCAAAAGTTTTGCGGAGCAAAGGCAATAACCATATTTGCAAAAGAGTTTAAGGCAGCCGGAGGCTAAAGTATCCAGACCTAGCCCTTGAAGCTCCTGACAGCTTCCAGTGTGGCTTCGTAATCAGCTTCGCTGTGAGCGAAGGATGTGAAGGTGCATTCAAAGCTGGAGGGGGCAAGGTTGATCCCGTTTTCGCGCATGTGGCGGTAGAAAGCGGAATAGATTTCGGCATCGCCGGTCTTGGCGGATTCGAAATCGGTTACCGGCTGATCGGTAAAGAACAGGGTGAAGATGGACGCAATGTGGTTCAGGGTCACCTTGAATCCGTTGCTTTCAAGCGCGGCCTTCATGTCCTTGGCAAGCTTGAGGGTGCGGGCTTCCAGTCCATCGTAATCCTGCTTCTTAAGCGCCCTCAGGGTGGCTATTCCGGCGGCCATGGCCACAGGGTTGCCGGAAAGAGTCCCGGCCTGATAGACATCACCGCAAGGAGAAATGCGGCTCATGTATTTCTTTTTGCCACCGTAGCAGCCTACAGGAAAACCGCCGCCGATGATCTTGCCCAGAGTGGTCAAATCGGCTTCTATGCCGAAACGAGCACCTGCTCCTCCGGAAGCGACTCTGAAACCGGCGATAACCTCATCGAAAATGAGCAGGGTCCCGAATTCGTCGCAAAGGTCGCGCAAACCTTGCAGAAAACCTTCAGCAGGCAGCACAAGACCCATGTTTCCGGCCACGGGTTCTACGATTACAGCGGCAATGTTTTTGCCTTCCTTTTCAAAAACGGCTTTCACCGCTTCCAGATCGTTGTAGGGAGCAAGCAGGGTATCCTTGACCGTACCTTCTGGCACACCGGGCGTTCCGGGAATGGAAAAGGTGGCCAGACCGGAACCGGCGCTGGCGAGAAAGCAGTCACTGTGTCCGTGATAGCAGCCCTCGAACTTGAGGACCTTGTCACGGCCGGTAACGCCGCGGGCGAGTCTGAGTGCGCTCATGGTGGCTTCGGTGCCGGAATTGACCATACGGACCATCTCTATGGATGGAACCATGTCGATGATTTCCTCAGCGAGAACTACCTCGCCTGGGCAGGGTGCACCGTAGCTGGCACCGAGGTCGACAGCCCTGTGGGCTGCTTCCGTGATGTCCGCGTAGCCGTGACCGAGCATCATCGGTCCCCAACTCATTACATAATCGATAAGTTCCTGCCCATCCACGGACCACATGCGGCTGCCTGCAGCCTTCTCTATGAAAAGCGGGTCGCACCCGACCGATTTGCAGGCCCTGACCGGGCTGTTAACGCCGCCGGGCAGCAGTTCCTGCGCCTTTGCGAAAAGCTCTGATGATGAAGTCATTTAATCGCTCCTTTATGTGTGAAAAACAGTAAGTTCTGATTATTTACGACAGGACCGGCTACTTCTTTTCAAAATAGACCATGGAAGTCTTCTTAAGTTCCTTGAGACTGCGAAGAATGCAGTGGTCCTTTATGCCTGTCTGTTCGATAAGTTCTCCGACAACTTTCTTGCAGTCGTCAGGTCCCTTGCCGTGAATCATTGTATAGAGGTTGTACGGCCAGTCTTCATAAGTCCGCCGCAGGTAGCAATGGCTTATTTCCGGCCTTGAAGCCATGATCTCACCGATCTTTTCGGGCTCCTGATCTTCTTCCACACGCCAGGCCACCATGGCGTTGGCTCCGTAACCGGCCTTCTGGTGCCGGAGAGTGGCCCCGAAGCGGCGGATTATCCGGTCTTCTTTCAGGCGGCTCAAAAGTTCAAGCACAGCTTCTTCCGAGCAACCTACCTGCTCTGCAATATCTGCGTAAGGAGTGGCGCTGTCGGACAGATTTGCTCCCGCCAGGGCCAGAATATCCTGTTCAAGTTCGGTGAATTGTTTCGCCATATCCCATCCTTGACTGCGGCCCGTCCCCAAAGGATACGAGCCATATTCGTTTTCTGATCAGCCTGTTGATACCTGCATATCGGTTCATCCTCAAGCCCTGCCGCCTAATAAAAATCGAAAAGCCCCCCGGATTATCCGGGGGGCTTAACATTTCGGGTAATTCGCTTAGAAAGGCGCAGCGGGATCAGTCCTTGACCCAGCCTCGTTTCTGCATGCACTGATCGAAAGTAACCGCCGAGGCGTAGTCTTCCGAAAACTCCGCTTCATAAGTGGTCGGTTCCGGCGGAGCATCGTCTGTCTCTGCTTTGATCGGCACCTGCTGGCCGGTCATACGGTTGCAGAAATCAGTATCACGGGCCAGAATCTTCTTTGCTTCGTCCTGATCTACAATATTCGGGTTGTGCCAGGATGAACATCCGCCCAGAACCACCAGCACAGCCGCCAAGAGTATCATTCTTATCATCGGAAACTCCATTGATCTTATTCGCAGGTCAGATCACGCTCCATGAGGTCCCGCACGGCCAGTGCCGGGTCCTTGTCCTCGTAAAGGATTTTATAGACCTGCTCGGTTATGGGCAGTTCTACCCCCAGTTTGCGGGCCAGAAAATGCACCGATTCGGTTGTCTTAACACCTTCCGCAACCATGCGCATCTGTAAAATTTCGCTCAGCTTCATCCCCTGTCCGAGCTTGAGACCAACCTGCCGGTTACGGGAAAGATCCCCTGTGCAGGTCAGCACGAGATCACCCATGCCCGAAAGCCCCATGAAGGTGGAAGACTTCGCTCCCATGGCAACTCCGAGTCGGCTCATCTCGGCCAGACCTCTGGTTATGAGCGCGGCACGGGCGTTGTGTCCGAACTTGAGCCCGTCCGCCATGCCTGCGGCTATGGCCATAATATTCTTTATGGCCCCACCAAGTTCCACTCCCCGGTAATCCCTGTTCGTATAAACCCGCAGATAATGTGTTGAAAAAAGCTCCTGCACTTCTCTGGCAAGTTTGTCGTCCTCACAGCCGAGCACTATGGAAGTAGGAAGTTCCGCGCTCAATTCGTAAGCGAATGTCGGACCGGAAATATGTCCGTATCTGGGTTCCAGACCATCCAGCGACTGGGCTACCACTTCGGACATGGGAGCGCCGGTGTTCAGTTCTATCCCCTTGCTGGCGCAGATAACAGCGGGATTGTGCGGAAAATACGGTTTGAGATTTCCAAGCGCATCGCGCAGAAACTGGCTGGGAACAACCAGAATGATATATTTTGCCCCGGAAAGAACAATTTCCGGCCTGCTGTCACACTTCAGGTTTTCACAAAGCTTGAAATCAGGGAGAAACACGCTGTTGTATCCGGTCTCCCTCATTTCATCGCACAGAGCCTGTTCCCTGACCCACAGATGAGTGTCCAGCCCCTTTTTGGCCAGGGTATTGGCCAGGGTGGTTCCCCAGGCCCCGGCTCCGATAACTGCTACTTTCATATCTACTCCTTGAAAATGTATATGGCCAATCGCCGGCAATCAGTCGGCAACGGATAAGCAATTGCTTCGCAGGATATCCGCTGTGGATTTTTTTGGCAACCGGTTCAGAAATGAAAGCTGGTTATCGATAATGAAAAAGGCCGGTTGCGAAAACAAACCGGCTCTTTTGGAAAGAAACAGAAGGGGTAACAAAGGAGCCATCCCCGGACTCACCCGACCAGAAAAGACAGGGGGAAACCATCCGGTCAGGACTTGTTCTTCTGCCTGTACCTCTCAATCAGAGTGATGGCCCGCCCGGTCAGTTCATTGAATTCCGGTTTCGTGATCTGATCGTCGGCCTTTACGGCTTCGCCCTTATGATAAAGCCCCTTGGTGATAAGCGAGGAAAAAAGGATCACCGGCAGGGCCGAAAGATCGGCATGTTCCTTCACATTCTTGGTCAGCGTATAACCGTCCATCTGGGGCATTTCAATGTCCGAAACGATAATGTCAACCACATCGGCGATAGTACGTCCCTGCTCCCGGGCCTCCCGGTTCATACCCTGAAGCCCTTCCCATGCTTCCAGTCCGTTTTTGAACAGGTGCACATCGAAATTAGCGGCTTCGAAATTCTTGTTAAGCAGCGCCCGCACCGAAACGGAATCATCTACAAGTACGGCAGTATATTTTTCCGGTGCAGAATAGACGCTGCCGTCACTTCTCTCGGCCATTTCCGGATCAAGCTCGCCGAGAATGCGCTCAAGATCGATCATGAGCACGAAACGGTCCTCAAGCTCCACCGTACCGGTGATGCAGTTGGAATCCATATCGGCTATGAACTTGTTGGGGGTTTTCAGGTCTGCCCAGCCGATGCGATGAATCTGGGTGACCCCGGAAACCAGAAAACCGGTCACTGTGTTGTTGATTTCCGTGACCACGATCAGCTCGAACTCCGAAGGCTTGCGCCTGATTCCCAGCCAGACGGAAAGATCGATCACCGGCAGAATCATGTCCCGCAGAGACATTGTCCCCAGATAACTGGGATGCGGGGCGCCTTCGGCAGCTTCCAGACCGTCGGGAGCTTCCACAACTTCCAGCACCTTTGCCACGTTTATACCGAAATAGTCGCGATCATCAACTTCGCCGTCAACTTCATCAATATAAAATTCAATTATTTCAAACTCATTTGTCCCGGCATCAAGTAATATTTCATTTTCCAGCATAAAGCGACTCCAGACTATTCCTTTCACGGCCAACCTTCCTCGGCAGACCGCGCAAAACCTATTCTAAGGTGCCGGACATTTCTTTTCAAGGCATTAACCATATTCATGGCATGCGGATTCATTAAAGGAGGTGTCAATGCTCAGACCATGGGGACCGTCAGGCCCACCCCTGTACCGCTGTAGCCGGACAGCCTGAACATGCGACAACCAACAACATCATTGCTTGGGAACCTATATTCATATACAAACGATGTTAATTATCTTCAACATAAATCCGAGGTTGGCATGCGCAAAAATTCCGGTGTACTCAAAACCGTTCTTCTTGTTTTTCTTATTCTTATCGGGGGCTGCTCATCACACCAGACCAGACCGGCTGCACCGATTACCGTATTCAACCCGACTCCGGGCGGTACATTCAACATCCGGGCGGTAATATTCCAGTTGGAAGGAAACGGCATGCCGCAGCGAGTTGAATCCGGGATCGTGCCGATTGAACAGAAAGCCATTTCAGCCCTTGAAGGACTTGGGTACCGCTATGCACCGGATGGTGACGTTAATTATCTTGTGGAGGTCCGCATAGGCTCAATTTCCCCGAAACTGGCTGCAGAAGGGGCTTCCCAGCAGGTGGGCATTGCCGTGGGACCGCTCGGCGGCTGGCCTGAATTTTATGATTACCCGGTTCTCATCAATGAATGGACCCCTGAAATACAGCGTATCAGAAGCGGTCCGGACAGTTGTTTCATCACCATGCAGATACTCATCAAGGAAGTCCGGCAGGACAGGGACTACGTAATATATCACGGCACCCCGAGACCTGTTGAAGTACCATTTTCGCTCGGTTGTCCTTTTGACGAATGCGGTCAGAACGCAGCAGAACTGGTGACTGATTATGTCTTGAAACTTTTCGCTCCTCCGACGCGCAAATAGCATACATACAAACTTGCAAGAATCCCTGCAGGCAAATATACTCGCGCTTCTTTTAGGGAGGGGCCCGTCTTGTATGGAGGGCAAATTTCAATATATGAAGAAAGGGAAGGTTTGGAGTGGAAATCAGTCGCCCGTGGCTCAAGCATTATGATGCCGATGTATCGGAAACCGTGGATTTTGTTTTTCGCCCCCTGTTTGAATATCTGGATATGACCGCAGAAAAATGGCCCAAGAGAAAGGCCATAGAATTTCAGAACTGGTCCATTACCTACGCAAAACTGCGCCAGACCGTGGAAGTAATGGCCGCAAATCTGCGCAAGCACGGGCTGGAGCCCGGGGAAAGGGTGGCAATGATGCTTCCCAACACCCCGCAGACCATTATGACCTACTGGGCCATTTTAAAAGCGGGGGGCGTAGTGACCATGACCAACCCCCTGTACATGGAAACGGAGATTGTCCACCAGTTGAACGACTCCGGGGCCAAGATGATGGTCACAGTAGACCTGCTCTGGCCCAAGCTGGAAAAACTGCGCGACAGACTGCCGGTGCGTAAATACTTTGTGACCAGAATTTCGGACACCCTCGCCTTTCCTCTAAACATTCTCTACAATATCAAATGCCTGCGAGACAGAAACACCCCAAAAATCCCGTATAACGATTCCTCGGTTTTTCACTGGAAAACCCTGCGTGCGGGCAAGGATACATACAGCGCGCAGAACATCCGCCCGGAAGACACCGCCATGCTGCAGTACACAGGAGGAACAACAGGCCTCTCCAAGGGCTGCAACCTCACTCATGCCAACCTGAGCGCCAATGTCCAGCAGTGCCATGCAATGCTCAACATGCTGGGCAGGGATAAGGAAATAGTTCTCGGAATCCTGCCTTACTTCCATATTTACGGGCTGACCGTCTGTCTGAACTTTCCGACTCTACTCGGCGCCACCATGGTCCCTTTTCCCAGATATGTGCCGCTTGACGTGCTCAAGACCATGCACAAGCTGAAGCCTACGCTTTTTCCAGGAGCACCTGCCCTGTACATTTCCCTGCTGCAACAGAAGGAACTGGATAAATATGATGTTGCCTCGGTGAAATACTGTCTGTCGGGGTCATCTCCCATGCCGGTGGAAGGGATCAGGCAGTTCAAGGAAGTGTTCGGAGCAACCATCGTGGAAGGTTTCGGGTTGACCGAAGCCTCACCCGTAACGCATCTGAACCCGCTTAACGGGACAAAGAAACCGGGCTCCATCGGCATGCCCCTGCCTTCCACAGACGCCGCGATAGTGGACATGGAAGTCGGAAGCCTGCCCCTGCCCCCCGGAAAGATGGGGGAACTCATCATCCGCGGCCCGCAGGTCATGAAAGGCTACTACAACAAACCGGACGAAACAGCCGGCACACTGCGCAACGGCTGGCTGTACACCGGCGATATCGCCTACATGGACGAAGACGGATATTTTTACATAGTTGACCGCAAAAAGGATATGATCATATCCAGCGGCTACAACATCTATCCGCGTGAAGTGGATGAAGTGCTCTACAAGCACCCCAAAATCAGGGAGGCGGTGACTGTCGGTCTGCCCCACAAAACCCGCGGGGAAATCATCAAGGTCTACATTGTACTTAAAGACGGCGAATCCATGGACCGCACAGAAATAATAGCCTACTGCCGTGAAAAGCTGGCCGGATACAAGGTGCCCCGTCAGGTTGAATTCCGCTCTGAGCTGCCTAAAACCATGGTGGGTAAAGTACTGCGCCGGGCATTGCGCGAAGAGGAAGCGGCCAAGAAAAAGGGAAATGCCTGCTGAGCAGAAAAAGTAAATTTGATGCGCTTCGCGCTTTTGATAAACTGATTTCGCCGCTGGCAGCCAAAGGTGATAATCCCCTTTGGAATCCCTTGTAGTTTAGTGAGATTCCGTTGAAAGTAGCCACCTAAATCCAAGGTGTTGCGGATTTAAGGCAATAACCATATTCGGAAAAAAGTCACCTGACCACATTCTAAAATATAGCTTTTAATCCCGCTCAGTTACACAGCTGAGCGGGATTTTTTTCAGATCGACCTTGCATTTGGGCAGATGGCATCTTATTATCATTAATACAATAAATACAAATAATTATATCTTCATCGACACAATAACCGAGGTGCCTCCGTGGAAAATCTGAAACGCGTGACTATTGCCGAAGGGATTCCGGGAACAATTACCCTGCTTCAACGCGGAGTTGTCATCCGGGCTGTGGCCGGAATGAGCATCCGGGAATTTATGGAAGAGGCTCTCGGGCTCAGCAGCGATTATGCGGAAACAAGAGTCCGGACCATTTTCCTGAATGCCTCTCCGGTAGATGATATTGACGGTGTAAAGATTCAGGACGGGGACTATGTTTCACTGTCCGGAGCACTGCCCGGAATCTGCGGCATAGCCATGGGCAGGGACACTGTAATCAGCCCGTTCCGCAGTGAAATAAGTGCCAAGAGCAGCGACATGCTCCGCGAAGGGGAAGCGCTGATCTATCTGAAGCTTTTCAATCTGATTGCCAAGGAAGCCGGTCCCGGACTGCTGCGCAGAGGAGTGCTCGCAGAAGCGGATGACATAATCTGTGCCCTTGGAGAAAACGCCCCGCAGGGGCTTGCAGAGACGGACGGAACAGTTCATCTGCAAATCTGAGCACAATAAAAAAAGGCCGCAATCCCGAAAGATTGCGGCCGGATTTGTTTTATTGATCTTCCCCTAGCAACTCAAGCATAGCCTTTTTCATTCCGGCAGTATCCAGCCCGATCTCGGTGCGGAGCTCCTGCTGGGTTCCATGTTCTATAAACTCGTCCGGAATACCCAGCCGCTTGACCGTAAGTCCGGCCAGGGCATCGTTGTCGGCAAGGACTTCAAGCACGGCGGAGCTGAACCCACCGGCCTTGGCATTTTCCTCGACAATAAGAATCTTCTTGAAACGTGAGGCCAGGTCAAGAATCTGTTTCTCGGGCAGGGGTTTGATGAACCGCGCATTGAAAACCGCAACGGCCTTCCCGTGCTCTTCATCCAGTTCTTCCACTGCTTCAACGGCAGGCCAGACTCTGGAACCGATTGCAATTATGGCTCCGTCAAAACCGTCCCGCAGCAATTCACCCTCGCCAATCTCAAGAATACTGGGATTCTCCTCAAGTACGGCACCGATCCCGACACCGCGTGGGTAACGCACTGCGGCCGGACCGTTGAAGTCGATGGCTGTTGCCACCATTCTGGCCAGCTCGGATTCATCCTTGGGGGCCATAAAAACGAGATGGGGAATATGGCGCAGATAGGACATATCGAAGACACCGTGATGGGTGGCGCCGTCAGCTCCTACCAGTCCTCCGCGATCAAGGAAAAAATTAACATTCAGATTCTGCAGGCAGACATCATGGACCACCTGATCGTAAGAACGCTGCAGAAATGTGGAATAGATTGCCACGGCAGGCTTGTAGCCCATGGTGGCAAGTCCGGCAGCAAATGTTACCGCATGCTGCTCACAGATACCCACATCCACGAAACGGTCCGGGAACTGCTCACGGAAGGAGTTGGTTCCAGTGCCTTCCGGCATGGCCGCAGTTATGGCGATTATCTTTTCATCCTTTGCGGCAAGCTTGCACAGAGTTTTGCCAAAGACTTCAGTGTAGGAAGGAAGCCCGCCCTTGAATTTCTTGGCACGGCCTGTTTCCGGTTCAAAACTGCCGACCCCGTGAAAATAAGTCGGGTTATCCTCGGCAGGAGCATACCCTTTTCCCTTGGTGGTCAAAACATGAACCAGTACCGGAGAATCAATCTTCTTGACCTGTTCGAAAACATCGACCAGATCGGCAATATTGTGCCCGTTAATGGGGCCGAGATAGGTGAAGTCCAGTGACTCGAAAAGCATGCCCGGTGTGAAAAAGCTTTTGAAGGAATCTTCACCGCGTTTGGCATAAAGGGCCAGATCATCTCCGATCTTGGGAATCTGCTTCAGCAGGGACTCGAAGTCCTTCTTGAACCGGTTGATGATCGGATGTGAAAGTTTACGGCTCAGAAATGCCGAAAGAGCTCCCACGTTTGTGGAAATGGACATTTCATTGTCGTTCAGCACCACGACCATCTTGCGGTTCATGCCGCCGGCCTGGTTGAGGCCTTCGAAGGCCTGACCGGCCGTCATCGATCCGTCACCGATAACCGCAACACAATTGCGTCCGTCACCGTCCAGATCGCTGGCAACGGCCATCCCCAGTGCGGCGGAAATGGATGTGCTGGAATGGCCTACCCCGAAATGATCGTAAGGGCTTTCACTCATGCGCGGAAACCCGCTGATTCCTTCCTTATGACGCAGGGTATGGAACTTTTCATAACGCCCGGTAAGAATCTTGTGAGCATAAGCCTGATGTCCCACATCCCAGACCAGTCTATCCCTGTCGAAGTCAAAAGACTTGAACAGGGCAATAGTAAGCTCGACCACTCCGAGGGACGGGGCAAGATGCCCTCCCCCCTTGGAAACCGTATTAATAATGCACTGGCGAAGCTCGTTTGCGAGAAGAACCTGCTCCTCAGCGGTAAGCTCCTTTACCTGTGCCGGATTCTTTATTTTTTGTAGAAGCGGATACTTCCCACATCCGCACGAAAAATCATTATTGTTCATAACCCCCGGACCTCACAACGGATCAGACCGCATGAATAAATAGTCAAGCCGCTTAATGTCCGCCTTTGGCGCTCAGGCGGACGGCCTGGAAAGCAGCTTAACACCGTTAACTAATTTCTATATAAATCTCTTGTCGTCGACAACACACGTTGTCGATCAATAAACTCTCTCAACTATATACCTGGCAAGTTCGCGCAGAAAGTCGGCCTCTTCACCGGAATACGGGGAAAGCAGTTCGACAGCCTGCTCCACGTACTTCCGGGCCAGTTCCTTGCTCTCTTCAAGACCGATAAGGCTGGGGTAGGTGGATTTTCCGGATTCCAGGTCGCTGCCCACAGGTTTACCCAGCGAAGCTTCATCCCCGACTATGTCGAGCACATCGTCCACAATCTGGAAAGCCACCCCGATCAGACGTCCGTACTCTTCCGCCCGCCGCACATCATCGGCAGTCGCCCCGGTCCCGCGGGCCAGTATCGCGCCTGCCTTGCATGACGCAAGTATCAGCGCGCCGGTCTTCATGGAGTGCATGACCCGCAGTTCTTCGAGGGTCACCCCATCGCGGCCCGTATAGCTCATGTCCACAGCCTGCCCGCCGACCATGCCGCCGGAACCGGCGGACTTGGCCATAAGAGCAATCGCTTCAAGCACATCGGCTGCAGGAGCGTCGGCATCGGCCATGAAACCGAAAGCTTCGGTAAGCAAACCGTCCCCGGCGAGGATTGCCGTTGCTTCATCAAACTGCTTGTGGTTGGAGGGCCTTCCCCGGCGCAGATCGTCATCGTCCATGGCAGGAAGATCATCATGAATAAGCGAATAGGTATGGATCATCTCCAGGCTAGCCGCAAAAGGCATCACCGCTTCTTTCTTTGCTCCGAGCATGCCGGACCAGACCAGCACGAGAACCGGGCGCAGACGTTTGCCCCCGGCAAGCAGGCTGTATTTCATGGAAGCAAGCAGACCTTCGGGAATCCCTCGGTCATCAAGGCATTCACCAAGAAATTTTTCGACCTCAGCAGCATGCACCGCGAGTTTCTCTTTAACTGTCATCCGCCGTATCCTTATTATCATCTCTGATTTCGAATTCTTCGATCAGGCCGTCATTCACAATCATAACCTCGTTGCGGGCCTTTGCCAATTGCCCCGCACACTCGGCCGACAAAGCACGGCCCTCCTTGAACAGCGCGACTCCCTCCTCAAGAGGCAGGTCGCCTTTTTCAAGGGCTGCAACAATTTCCTTCAGCCTTTCGAGCCGATCTTCAAAACTGATTTCGTCCTTCATATATGTTCGCCCTGATTCAGGCTGGTCAACTCGTAAAATTTCCCGGCAATAATCCGAGGATCTGCAGGGCTTATTTTGTGCCCTGAGCATGTTTAAAACGGAATCAGCAACTATCCGTTACTGAATTCCAAGAAGCTGATCGGTAGTCCTGTACAGCAGATAAGCAGGATCGACAAGCCGTCCGAGAACGCTCACACTCATATGGAGGTGAGGCCCGGTTGCCCGTCCGGTGGAGCCTATGCCGCCGATAACCTGACCGCGCTCAACAATATCGCCTTCCTTAACATCTATTCTCGAAAGATGGAAATACATAGTTACCACTCCGTTTCCATGGTCTATATAGATGGAATTACCGGCATAATAGTGGTTTCCGACCAGAACGACACGACCGTCGGACATGGCTTTGACTGCCGTTCCCTTCCCTCCCCGAAAATCCAGACCGCGATGCGGGTTTTTGGGTTTTCCGTTGAGTATCCGCCGGGCTCCGTAGGGACTGGACTGCGACCCTTTTGTGGGTCTCTGGAACGGAACATACCAGTGACGCTCAGCGGAAACAGTTCCCTTTGCCGCCACGATCTCCTTGCGATCCCTGGCAATCCTGTCCATGACTTCGGCCGGAGGAGTAACCATTTTTTCGGGCAGAGTAAGCCGCTGCACCTTATACTTTTTCTTGTTGACCCTTACAGTCCGGCTGAAGCTGCGTTCCTTTCCGCCTTCATTAACGGAAACCACCAGTTTTGATTTTCCGGTTTTGTCAGTAAGAACATCGGTACCGAGCATGGCCAGGGCTACAAAACGGCCCTTCCATTCACGGACCTCAGGCTTGACCGCACTCCCCTTCCAATTGACGGAAACGGATTGCATATCCTTATCGGAAGTAACCCGCACTAAAAAAGGTTCGCCAAGCCCGACCTTGGCCGGATAGGCGAGATTGATTCCCGCCCAGGATTGGGAGGCTGCGGCAAGCAGCAGCAAAAGGGCAAAAACGAAAATTCTGCATTTTCTGATATCAGTCATTATACCGTTCCGGTTTCTATTTTTCAGCGGCGGCAACCACAGCCCTTACTTCACCGGTCTTCACGCGAACCCGCAAAGCATCTCCGGGGCCGACTTCGCCCGGACTGCGCAGAAATCTGCCGCTCTTCTCCACGGTAACCAGCGAATACCCCCGTTCCAGAGGGCCTTCCGGATCAAGGATACGCAGCGCATTCACCGCGTTTTCCAGTTCATTGTTCCGGGCATTCCAGAAATTGACTGCTGCACGCTCAAGACGCCCCTCAAGCACGGATAACGTCTGCTCCATACGTGCTATTTTTTCCAGACCGGACGAGCGTTCCAGCCTGCGGGAAAAGGACTGAAATTCTCCGCTCCGAGAGGACAAAAAACGCTCAACCGCCCGGCCGAGCCTGAGTCCTTCTTCCGTAAACGCCTCGGATAATCTGCCTATCCTTCCAGCCGGTGAAAGCCAGGTCAAGCCTTTGGTCAGCGTTTCCAGCCGGGTCTGCCGTGCAGCAAGAAAATTACCGTAACTGCGCCGAAGAGCGAGTTCAAGCTCGTCGACCGCCTGCACCAGCACCACGCGCCGGGGCCAGAGCTCCTGCGCCGCGTGGCTGGGCGTGGCCACCCGTTTGTCGGCCACGTAATCGGCGATGGAAACATCAACCTCATGCCCCACTCCGCAGACAACAGGCACCACGGACCGGAAAATGGCGTCCGCAACCTGCTCCGTGTTGAAGGCCCACAGATCTTCCAGCGATCCCCCGCCGCGGATCAGCACCACGACCTCGGCCCAGTCGTCTTCTCCCACCCGGTCCAGAGCATCGGCAATCTGCTCCGGAGCAAGATCACCCTGCACAAGCGTAGGATAGATACGTATTTCCGCGCCTGTTCCACGCGATTCGGCTATCTTCAAAAAATCCCTGACCGCCGCGCCCGAAGGAGCCGTGACCACCGCCACCCTGCCGGGTGAACGCGGAATCTCCATCTTGCGGTCCTCATCGAAATATCCCTTCTCGGCCAGCCTGCGCTTCATGGCCTCAAAAGCCAGCTTCAGGTCGCCGACTCCCTGTTCCTGCACCAGCTCAGCCACCAACTGGTACACGCCGCGGGGAGGATAAACGTTCATGTGTCCGGCGCAGAGAATCTCCATGCCGTCCTCAAGAACCAGCGGTTTCCCGCTCTCCACCTCGCCGGTAAGCGGATTCACGTTCTCAGCATCCGCCGTGCCCTGACGCTGATTGCCCTTGAACCAGACAACCGAAAGACCGGCATCACCGTCCGTGAGCGTAAAGTAGATGTGCCCCGAAGCCGGACGGGACAGATTGGTAACCTGCCCACGGACCCAGATAAACGGGAATTCCGTCTCCAGCACATCCTTAACTGCGCGGGTTATGTCCGATACCGTAAAGATTCTCATAGCTGATGCGCTTCGCGCTTTTGATGTTCTGAGTTCGCCGCCGGCGGCCAAAGGGGATAATCCATCTCTGCTCTCCACATCCCTAAGACTCGAAGCAAAGCTTCTCGCCTAAGGGCTGATGGGCCTTTGGAATCCCTAATAATTTAAGAAAATCGCTTTAAAGGAGCCAAGCTGCATGTTGCATCAACCTGTTAAATCTCAAGATGCCAATTTTATTAACATGATATTTTATCATACGTGGCGGCGAAGCCTTAATAAAAAATTTTGGGATTCTTAAACCCTTTTTTCAAAAGGGTTTAAGGCTCCCGGCAGGGCCGTCGGAGACATACATGATGTTTCCGACGGTCATATAATTTTTGCGAATATTTGGCAGGACAAAAGGCTATTTTGCTTCCAGCCCCCAGGACTTCCAGATGTCCGAACGCCATGTTTTGAATGCTTCGATAAAACCTTCAAGGGGCAGTTCGATCTTTTCACCGGTCTTGCGGTTCTTGGCTTCCACAATTCCGTTCTTGAGCCCCTTGCCGCCGATAACAAGCTGCATGGGATAGCCGATGAGGTCAGCATCGGCGAATTTTACTCCCGGACGTTCCTTGCGATCATCGTAAGCAGCGTCTATGCCCATTTCCATAAGCTGGTTGTAAAGTTCTTCGGCTTTGTCTTCCACAGCCTGATCCTTGCCGCCGAGAGAAATCACGCAGAGTTCAAAAGGAGCTATGGACGGCGGGAAGATGGCACCGTTTTCATCGTTGTTCTGCTCAATGGCGGAAGCGACTATGCGCGAAACACCGATACCGTAGCAGCCCATGACCATGACCTGAGTCTTGCCGTTTTCGTCAAGGAAGGTGGCTTCCATGGCCTTGGAATATTTTTCGCCGAGCTTGAATACATGCCCGACTTCAATCCCCTTGGTGAACTCAATGGGAGCACCGCATTCAGGGCAGGGGTCATTCTCGGTGATCATGCGCAGATCGGCGAATTTTTCAATATTGCAGTCACGACCGAGTGAAAGATGCCTGATGTGGGTATCACCTTTGTTTGCTCCGGCAACCCAGTCGGTTCCGACGCAGAGTTCGTGGTCGGCAAAAATGCGTTCCACTCCGAGTCCTACCGGACCGGCAAAACCTACCGGAGCTCCGGTCCATTCGCGGACCTGCTCCTCGGAGGCCATTTCTATCTCGTTTCCGCCCATCAGGTTGCGCAGCTTCACATCGTTGAGTTCGCGGTCACCGCGCACAAGTGCGGCCACGGGTTCACCGTCAACGGTAAACAGCAGGGTCTTGACCAGACGGTCCGGGCTGATTTCCAGAAAAGAACACACTTCATCCACGGTATGTGTGCCGGGAGTGGAAACCTCTTCGATGCTCGGACACTCTGCATTGCAGGCGCATTCTCCGGCAGGAGCGGCTATCCTGGCCTTTTCGAGGTTGGCAGCATATCCGCATTTTGCATCCGAACAAACGGCGATTGTATCTTCGCCGGTATCAGCAAGAACGTGGAATTCATGTGAAAAGTCTCCGCCAATGGCACCGGAGTCGGCCTGAACAGGACGGAAGTTGAGCCCGATACGAACAAAAGCCTTCTTGTAGGCTTCAAACATGTTCCGATAGGATTCTTCTGCACCGGCTTCGTCCTTATCGAACGAATACGCATCCTTCATGACAAATTCGCGGCCGCGCATAAGCCCGAACCGGGGACGGATTTCGTCACGGAACTTGGTCTGTATCTGATAAAGATTTATGGGCAGCTGTTTGTAGGACTTAACTTCTCCACGCACCAGATCGGTAATGACTTCCTCGTGGGTGGGTCCGAGGCAGTAGTCGCGGGAATGGCGGTCCTTGATGCGCAGAAGTTCCTTGCCGTAGTAATCCCAACGGCCGGTTTCCTGCCAGAGGTCTCCGGGCTGGACCATGGGCATGAGCACTTCCAGCGCTCCGGCGCGGTTCATTTCCTCGCGCACGATGGCTGCCACCTTGTTCAGGGATTTGAGCCCCAGCGGCAGATAGGTGTAGATTCCGCTGGTCAGCTTCCGGATCATACCGGCCCGCATGAGCAGTTTGTGGGAGACGACTTCGGCTTCGGAAGGGTCTTCTTTCAGTGTGGGGATATAGTAACGGCTTAAACGCATTTATTCTCCTCTCTTTTCCTTCAGGAATATTTCAATTTCTTTCATGAATTCCGGCAGCAGATTCTCATCTCCGCGCACCTTGCGGATAACCTCGCCCTTGCGGAAAATTATCCCCAGCCCCCGGCCTCCGGCAATGCCGATATCGGCCTCGCGGGCCTCGCCGGGACCGTTGACCACGCAGCCCATTACAGCCACGGTGAAAACGTCTTCGACTCCGCGCAGGTTTTCCTCAACCTTCTGGGCCAGGTCGATGAGTTCAATTTCGGTACGCCCGCAGGTCGGGCAGGATACGATTTCTGGTCCCCGTTCACGCAGACCGAGGGAGCGCAGAATTTCCCAGGCCACGCCCACTTCAGCGACGGGATCATGGGTAAGGGATACGCGCATGGTATCACCAAGTCCTTCCCAGAACAGGATACCCAACCCGACAGCGGACTTTACGGCTCCCCGCACCAGAGTTCCGGCCTCGGTAATGCCTACGTGCTGAGGGTAATCCACCTTTTCGGCCAGCAGCTTGTAGGCCGCTATGGTATTGAGTACGGATGATGATTTGAGCGAAATCTTGATATCGTAAAAATTTCTTTTTTCCAGCAGGGCAACATGCTGAAGAGCGCTCTCCACCATGGCTTCGGGGGTCGGACCGCCGTACTTGGCCAGCAGGACCTTATCCAGCGACCCACCGTTTACGCCGATACGGATGGGCACCTTGCGTTCGCTTGCCGCGGCCACAACGGAATCGACCTTGTCCTCCCCGCCGATATTGCCGGGGTTGATGCGCAGGGCGTCAATTCCAGCCTCCATGGCAGCCAGCGCCAGACGATAATCAAAATGTATATCCGCCACCAGAGGCACAGGCGAATCCTTGCGGATGATCGGCAGAGCTCTCGCAGCTTCTTCATCCGGCACAGCAACGCGGACGATCTCGCATCCGGCCTCGGCCAGAGCGGCAATCTGCGCTCTTGTGGCTACGGCATCACGGGTATCCGTGTTGCACATGGACTGGACCCGGATCGGGTTGTCTCCGCCTATGCCGACATTCCCGATGAATAATTCACGGGTCTTCTTTCTATTTTGCATTTTTCACCTGATTTATCCGTTTTCGCAGCTGATTCAGAATTAACGTGCGCGGTAGCATAATACATATCGCCATGGGAGCCAAGAAGTGCATTTCCTATACAGTGCAATGTTTCCGGCATGTTGCACCACGCAGACATTATCCTACTACTGAAAAACAACACATTTGATGCGCTTCACGCTTTTGATAATTTGATTTCGCCGCCGGCCAAAGGCCCACTAGCCCTTAGGCAAGAAGCTCGCTTCCAGTCTTAGGGAGATGGAAAGCAGAAATGGAGAATCCCCTTTGGAATCCCTAACTGTTTAAAAGTAGAGCTGAAGCAATAACCATAACGCAATATGGCTTTAATCCGCACTTCCCTGTAAACCGATCCAGTCTATTTCCGGGCACGCGGCAAAATGATTCTCATATAAAAATGATCCGGGCTTGCGGTCAAAAAGCCGGGGGTGATAGCTCGTCAACTTCCGCTCATCAGGGGCAAAAGAGCAGAATTCCTGAGCATCCTTGCCCCAAAGCAGCCATTTTGCTCGCGGGTTGTTGTCGGTGATGAAACGGAACAATTCTGCGGAAAACGGTTTCCAGATCTCCGCATGGCTGCCGGAATTGTTCAGCAGGCAGGTCAGGGCCGTATTCAGGAAAAGCACGCCTTCCCCTTCCAGATGACCGAACAGTCGGGCTGGAGGAAGCAGGGGAAACAGACCGGAATCCATATCCTTGCGAATCTGAGCTATGCCCACCGGTTCATCCAACTGCAGGTGATTCATGTGCAGAAGTTTCAGAATGTTGACCAGCGATGCGTTGCGCTTGAGTTCTGCCCAGCTTTTTATGTTTCCCACTTCAAAGGCCCGGCCTGTCGCCACACCCGGCTGCGGATACGGGTCCTGCCCGAGGATTATAACTCTGACGAGTGAAAGGTCGGTCATGCAGAACCGCAGAACCTTGTCCGCCGGGGGCGTGAAACCGGAACCTGCGGCACGGGCAATATATTCCAGTTCATCAAGTATGGCGGGAGTAAAAAAATCTATCCATGACGCATGGGGCTTATAAACCGCGCCGCAAAAAGTGAATTCCATATCTTCTCTGGTTAAGCGTTTCCTTAAAAATACCCTAGGGAGGTAAGCAGTTCGAGATTTTTTTCCTTGTCCGCATTGCGCCCCTCTCGTTCGCCATGCCCTGCGCCTTTGGCGGTACAAGGGCGGCAGCCGAGTGATCTGTAGCCCTGATCATACAGTTCGCAATAGGGAATGCCGTGCATGGATATGAATGACCAGATATCCATCTCGGTCCATTCAAGAATGGGATTGAGCAGGGTGTGATCGGGATCACTGCGGACTTCAAAAGGCTTTCGCTCAGCACGGCTGGGATGTTCGTCCCGCCTGATGCCGGTGATCAGCAGATCCGTTTCCAGATCTTCAACAGCCTTGCGCAATGGTCCTATCTTCAATTCTGAACAACACTTCACGGGATCAAGCGCCACCGGATAGGTTTCGATATCGACTTCCGGACAGGCTATCCGCAGGTCCAGATTCCACTGCCGCGCCAATTCATCCCGGAAGGCAATCACCCCCGGAAACTTGACCCCGGTATCAACGGACAGAACAAGCGGAGCATCTCCGCCCTTGGACTTGAGAATCTCCCGCCACATGTACAAGACCACTGTGGAATCCTTGCCGCCGGTCCAGGCCACGACAATATGTGCAGGGTCGTACATTTCCAGCGCTCCGGACATAAGTCCGGCAGTGTGCGCGATTTTGGCATCCAGCGGTGAGGCCGCGTTTATTTCGGTCAAGACACGCTCCTTTGGTCAGCTGGATTCTTTCTTGCCTGAATCCCTGTTTTTTGCAAGTCCGCAGGTCTTGTGCGCATGATATGTGGTTACGACTTCTATTCCTTATAAATGAGCCATATCTGGAATCTGAAAAACCGTACAAGAATCACAAACGTATCCGACAGGATTCCCCTTTGAACAGACAGCCCATCATTGGATAAAATTTAGTATGTTACAGGACATACCTAATTAATTCCTGATTTTTTGCTTGCATTTAAAAAAGCCCCCGCCTATATGCCCTAGCTCGCCTTGAATCATATGGATGCTGCATTGATGCGGTAAATGGATTCCCATTGACTTCAATACGTTCGTGAGTAGAGGACTACGTTGGATTCCGGCCCGAGATGAATACTGGTCATTACTCAGAGACATGATATGAATGCAGGTATGCCCACCACAAAGGCAACCTGATTTTTTCAACCCACGACATTAAGGAGCAGACCATGGACTGTCCCGAACAGACTAGCGGCAGAACTATAATCGGCTGGCGGGAGTGGGCCTGTTTCCCGGAACTGAATATACCGGCCATCAAGTTCAAGGCCGATACCGGAGCCAGAACGTCCTCCCTGCACTCCTTCAGTCAGGATTTTTTCGAAAAAGAAGGTCGTCAGTGGGTTCGCTTCGGAATACACCCGGTACAGAAACGGGATAATGTTGAATTATACTGTGAAGCCCCGGTGGTGGATTTCAGGGAGATCACCAATTCCGGAGGCCAGACCGAAACAAGACCTGTCATCAGTTCCAGAATCATGCTCGGCAACATGGAGTGGGATATAGAACTGACCCTGACCAACAGGGACTCCATGAAATTCCGCATGCTTCTCGGCAGGACCGCCATGGAAGAAAGAATCATTGTGGACCCGGCACGCTCCTATGTGCTGGGCAGAAAACTTGCCGCGTTTTATTATAAATAGATTTTCAAACCGGAGATTTGCATGAAGATCGGAATCCTGTCCCGCAAGCGGGAACTCTATTCCACCACCTCGCTGGTCAATGCCTGCAAGGACCGTGGGCATGAAGTTATGGTCATAAATCCGCTACGTTGTTACATGAACATAACTTCACACAACCCCAGCATATTATATAAGGGAGAAACCCTTGAAGGGTTCGACGCAATCATTCCCCGCATCGGGGCCTCCATCACGTTTTACGGGTGCGCGGTAGTCCGTCAGTTCGAGATGATGGGCGTATACTGTGTCAACGAATCCGTTGCCATCACCCGTTCCAGAGACAAGCTGCGCAGCCTGCAACTGCTGGCACGCAAGGGCATAGGACTTCCGGTAACGGCTTTCGCCCACTCCACCCAGTACACCGAAGACCTGATTGATACCGTGGGCGGAGCTCCGCTTGTAATAAAACTGCTTGAAGGCACTCAGGGAAAAGGAGTTGTACTCGCGGAAACACGCGCTACAGCTGCCAGCATCATAGAAGCATTCAAGGGTCTTAAGGCCAACATTCTGGTGCAGGAATTCATTTCCGAAGCAGCAGGAGCGGACATTCGCTGCCTGGTTATCGGAGACAAGGTCATCGCCTCCATGAAAAGACAGGGACGTGAGGGAGATTTCCGCTCCAACCTGCATCAGGGAGGCTCGGCCTCGCAGGTGAAAATAACCCCGGAAGAACGCTCCACCGCCGTGCGAAGCGCCAAAAGCATGGGACTAGGATTCTGCGGCGTAGACATCCTGCGGTCCAATCACGGCCCGGTGGTCATGGAAGTCAATTCTTCTCCGGGTCTTGAAGGCATTGAACAGACTACCGGGATTAATGTTGCCGGCAATCTGGTGGAATTCATCGAAAAAAATGCCAAGCCCGGCAAGACAAAAACCAAGGGTAAAGGCTGATAAGCACCGTCTTCATATTATTTACAAAGTCCTGCATTCAATTGGATGCGGGGCTTTGTTTTGATCAACTGAAATTCATAACCGACAACCTTCCACAAATTTTACACTGACCATAGATAGCTTAACAGAGTGTGGACAGGGATTTGCTGCGATTAAAGCCATCCTGAAACGCATAAACTCTAAAGGAGGTTTTCATGGTATCCATTGATTTGTTGGGAGGTTCATCCTCAACGGGTATTTTCAATCTGAACACAGTGACAGGCACTACAGAAGAAAGCAGCAACTACCTGGAATCACAGTCTTCAAGTGGCGATACTGTCGAAATTTCACAGGAAGCAATAGAACTCTACAAAGCCAAAATGGCTGAATACGGCGCAAGTGATCTGACGGAACTCTCCGATGACCAGAAAAGCGAATTGAAGGAAAGTCTGGAAAATCTTGCCGACCAGAGCGGCGGAACACTGAGCAGTGTATCTGAATCGGATGATTCAGCAGAAACTCTTGCCGGCGACTCTGAATCCACGGACGGTTCAGGAAGTGGAAGTGCAGCAGCAGGTGCTTCCGGAAGCGGAAGCAGCACCTCCTCCACAGACCAGATTGAAGAACTGGAAGAACAGATAGAGGAGCTGGAGGAAGAAATTCAGGAACTGCAAAGCAAAGCAGAATCCGATCCCGAAGCAGCTGATGAGCTTAAAACCAAACAGGTCGAACTTGCTCAACTGCAGGCCCAACTGCTTCAGTTGGAAGAGGAAGAAGAATCATAATATGCGGGATAAAAATTACTCTGTCCCGAATCCAGAAGACGCCCCCCGCATCCGGATGAATGCGGGGGGCGTCTATTTTTTATACGTATGTATGGACCGGACCGGAACTCTTAAGCGGAGTAATCCAGTTCGGAAAGCTGCTTGAGGAGCTTGAATCTCTGGAGGCAGTCTTTTTCGATACCGGCGCGCATTTCCTTGGATGCTTCAGGCATCATGCGTTCAAGCATGGCGTAGCGGTTTTCGCCGGAAAGGAATTCCTGGAGAGTTCCATCGGGTTCCTTGTACTCTACAACCAGCGGGTTCTCCCCGTTTTCCTGACGGCGGGGATCGAAGCGGTAAAGCGGCCAGTAACCGGATTCAACTGCAAGCTTGCCTTCGAGCTGGGTTTTGCCCATGCCCTTTCTGATGCCCTGGTTGATGCAGGGAGCGTAGGCAATAACCAGAGAAGGTCCGGGATAGCTTTCAGCTTCGAGGAAAGCCTTCATGACCTGGTTCTTGTTGGCACCCATGGAGACGGAAGCTACGTAAACATAGCCGTAGCTCATCATCATGCGGCCGAGATCCTTCTTGGAGGTGTGCTTACCAGCTGCAGCAAACTTGGCTACGGAACCGAGCGGGGTGGCCTTGGAAGCCTGTCCGCCGGTATTGGAGTACACTTCGGTATCCATAACCAGAATGTTGATGTCCTTGCCGGAAGCCAGAACGTGGTCGAGGCCGCCGAAACCGATATCATAGGCCCAGCCGTCACCGCCGAAGCACCAGATGGACTTCTTGGTGAAGATATCTTCCTGTTCTTCGATTTCGAGGAGCAGTTCGTGAGTATCGGCTTCAACAGCAAGCAGTTCGCGCAGCTGAGTGCCGTATTCAAGGGACTGTTCAGCATCGTCCTTGTTTTCGATCCAGCCCTTCATGGCGGCAGCCAGTTCATCGCTGATTTCAAGTTCAAGTGCCTGCTCCATGAGCATTTTGAGGCGGTTGCGGCGGTTGGAAACAGCCATTTCCATACCGAAACCGTACTCGGCGGCATCTTCGAACAGGGAGTTACCCCAGGCAGGACCGTGACCTTCGATATTTTCGCAATACGGGGTGGAAGGAGCGGAAGCACCCCAGATGGAGGAACAACCGGTTGCGTTTGCGATAATCATGCGCTCACCGAAAAGCTGGGTGAGGACTTTGACATACGGAGTTTCGCCGCAGCCGGAACAGGCACCGGAGAATTCCATCAGGGACTGCTGGAACTGGCTGCCCTTCACGGAAGTTCTGGGCAGGAGGTTGTCCTTGAAGGATACGATTTCGGAAAAATCGTAGTTGGCAACCTGAACATCAGTCTGAGTGGCGAGAGGTTTCATCACCAGAGCCTTTTCCTTGGCCGGGCAGATATCGGCGCAGTTGCCGCAGCCCTGGCAGTCAAGGGTATTGACCTGCAGACGATATTTAAGTCCTTCAAGCCCCTTGCCCTTTGCATCTACGGTTTCGAACCCTTCAGGGCCGATCTTCATTTCTTCGTCATTGACGAGAACCGGACGCAGAGCGCTGTGCGGGCAGACAAATGCACACTGGTTGCACTGGATGCAGTTATCCTTGATCCACTCGGGAACCATGATGGCAACACCGCGTTTTTCAAAACGGGTGGTACCCATGGGGAAACGTCCGTCGGGAGAGAAGGAGCTTACCGGGAGTTCATCACCCTTCTGGGCAAGTATGGGCTTGACCACATCGGTAATGAATTCGGGTTCGAAATGCTCGACAGCTTCTTCATCAACTGCGGAAGCCCAGGATTCGGGATATTTGATTTCAACGAGGTTGGCTTCAGCCTGGTCGACAGCGGCATAGTTCATGTTGACGATCTTATCGCCCTTCTTGCCGTAGGTCTTCTTGATGGAATCCTTGAGATAGGCGGTGGCATCGTCAAAGGGGATAACGTTGGCCAGTTTGAAGAACGAGGTCTGCATGATCATGTTGATGCGACCACCGAGTCCTACTTCACCTGCGATTTTCACTGCATCGATGGCGTAGAACTTGAGTTTGTTCTCGGCAATCTTGCGGCGGAGCTTTGCGGGAAGTTCGGATTCAAGTTCCTCAAGCCCCATGCTGGTGTTGAGCAGGAAGGTTCCGCCTTCGCGGATACCGTCCAGCAGATCGTAAAGTTTTACGTAGCTGGGATTATGACAGGCGATGAAGTCCGAAATTTCAACCAGATAAGTTGATTTAATGGGCTTATGACCGAAACGCAGGTGGGATACGGTGATACCGCCGGACTTTTTGGAGTCGTAGGCGAAGTAGCCCTGAGCGTACATATCGGTGTTGTCGCCGATAATTTTAATGGCCTGCTTGTTGGCGCCGACAGTTCCGTCGGAACCCAGTCCCCAGAACTTGCACTGAACGGTGCCTTCGGGAGTGGTATCGAGTTTTTCACCGATTTCAAGGGAAAGTCTGGTGACATCGTCAGTGATACCGACAGTGAAGTGATGTCTGGGAGACAGGGACTTCATGTTGTCGTAGATGGCCTTGACCATGGAGGGAGTGAACTCTTTGGAACCGAGGCCGTAACGCCCTGCGTACACGGGCAGCTCGATGTTCATTTCCTTCAGCGCGGTGCAGACATCCAGATACAGGGGATCCCCGATGGCTCCGCCTTCCTTGGTGCGGTCCAGAACGGTGATCTGCTGAGCGGTTGCCGGAATTGCGCGGCCCAGATGTTCGATGGAGAAGGGACGGTACAGTCTGACTTTTACCAGACCGACCTTTTCGCCGTCGGCAATGAGCTTTTCAATGGTTTCCTCAATGGCTTCACAGCCGGAACCCATGGCTACGATGATATTTTCGGCTTCGGGATGTCCTACGTAATCAAAAAGTTTGTATTCACGTCCGGTAATGCCCGCGACTTTCTTCATTGCGTCTTCAACATATCCGGGAACTGCGTCACGGTAGGGGTTGATAGCTTCCATGGCCTGAAAATAGATATCCGGGTTCTGGGCGGTACCGCGGGTGTGCGGATGCTCGGGGTTCAGTGCGCGGTCACGGAAATCGCGGACTTTTTCCCAGTTGAGGGCTTCGGCCATGTCATCATAGTCGATG
The DNA here is from genome assembly GCF_963677005.1 of Maridesulfovibrio sp. Taxonomy (NCBI): domain Bacteria; kingdom Pseudomonadati; phylum Thermodesulfobacteriota; class Desulfovibrionia; order Desulfovibrionales; family Desulfovibrionaceae; genus Maridesulfovibrio; species Maridesulfovibrio sp. The sequence goes on from NZ_OY781616.1 coordinate 2,181,878, forward strand.
AGTTCGACCTTCTGGATTTCGTGGGAAGTCCTGAATCCGTCGAAGAAGTGAACAAAGGGAATGCTGGATTCGATTGTGGCCAGATGGGCGACCAGGCCGAGATCCATTGCTTCCTGAACAGAGTTGGAAGCCAGCATGGCGAAACCGGTCTGTCTGGTTGCCATTACGTCCTGATGGTCCCCGAAAATTGAAAGGGCATGCCCTGCAACTGCACGGGCGGAAACATGAAAGACGGTGGGCAGAAGCTCACCGGCGATCTTGTACATGTTGGGGATCATGAGCAGCAGCCCCTGAGAGGCTGTGAAGGTACAGGACAGGTTGCCTGCGGCAAGCGCGCCGTGCAGTGCACCTGAAGCTCCGGCTTCGGACTGCAGTTCGCGCACTTCCATGGTAGTGCCGAAAATATTTTTCAATCCTTGAACAGACCATTCATCTGCCAGCTCCGCCATGGGGGATGAGGGTGTGATGGGATAGATGGCTGCAGTTTCGCACATAGCGTAAGCTACGTATGAAGCGGCTTGGTTGCCATCCATGGTTTTCATTTTCTTTGCCATTATTAATCTCCGTGTCTTTGATTATTTGGAAGGCGTGCAGCGCACACACTAACACAGCACCCTACACATTGCCTACCCGTATTTAACAGCTTCAAGGCTGTTAACTGCAAAAAAATTGATCAGCCGTTCAAAATGTCGGCACGTACGCCATTAATCAGGGTTGTTCACTGTAATTTTAACTCAATATGATTTTGGAGATCCGTTCAGTACCTCCTGTTTCTGTATCTTATTCTTTCAGATCAACAAGCTCGCCTGACTGCATGTTTTTCTCTGCAATAGCCTGGATTGCAGTTATCGCCACAGTGTTGACCACATCCCTCACTGTGCAGCCCCGGCTAAGGTCGTTGACCGGCTTCTTGAGCCCCTGCAGAACGGGACCGATGGCCACGGATTCAGGCTGGGACCGCTGCACGGCCTTGTAGGTATTGTTCCCGGTATTGAGGTCCGGGAAGATAAGAACAGTCGCCTTTCCGGCTACTTCGCTGTCCGGCATGAGTTCCGCCGCAACTTCCGGATCCACTGCGGCGTCAAACTGCAACGGCCCTTCAACGGCCAGCGCTGGTGCCATCTCGCGGACCAGCGTTGTGGCCTCCTTGACCTTATCCACGGATGTCCCGCGGCCGGACTCTCCTGTTGAATACGAAAGCATGGCCACCCTCGGCTCTATGCCGAAAATGGAGGCCGTGTGAGCGGAGCTGACCGCAATTTCAGCAAGCTCGCGGGCATTCGGATTAGGATTTACGGCACAGTCTCCGTAAACCATGACCTGATCGTCCTGGCACATCAGAAAAACACTTGAGACAATGGAAAAACCGGGCTTGGTCTTGATGAACTCAAATGCCGGACGGATAGTCTGGGCTGTGGTCGTGATTGATCCGGAAACCATTCCGTCAGCGACTCCCGTATAGACCATCATGGTTCCGAAATAGGTCGGATCGCTCATCCTGTCTCTGGCATCGTCCTTCACTATGCATTTGTGTTTGCGCAATTCGTAGTATTCATCCACGAACGCATCAAAATGTTCCGACTTAACCGGATCGACAATCTCTATGCCGTCCAGACTTATATCTATATCAGAAGCGGCCTGCCGAACCTCCTGCTCGTTTCCGAGCAGGGTAAGCCGGACAACATCCCTGCGCCGCAGAATATCCGCAGCCCGGAGTATCCTTTCCTCCGCTCCTTCGGGCAGCACTATATGCTGGCGGCTCTCACGGGCCTTGTGCAGCAGAATATGCTCGAACATGAAGGGAGTTATTCGGGATGATGTGGTCGATACAAGTTTCTTCTGCAATTCGTGAGAGTTTACACAGGTCTCGAACAAACCCATGGCCGAGAGCACCTTGACCTGATTTTCCGGGTCTATTGTCCCGTGCAGTCCACGAAGAATCTGAGCAGTCTTGTGGGTATGCCCCGGAGCAACCAGAATGGGCAGGGGAACGCCCTTCCACCCTTCTATAAGATGATGGATGGTCATTGCCGGACGTATTCCGCCGGTTAACAGCACGCCTGCGACATTGGGGTAAGCATCCGAAAGCCGGGAAGAGAGAGAAGCAAGAATAATGTCCGATCGGTCTCCGGGGGTAATGATCAGCGACCCTTCATTAACATACTTAAGAAAATTCTCGATCTGCATGGCCGCGACAACATAGTTGTCAATCGGAGTTTCCAGCCGCTCCCTTCCGTACAGAATCTGACAATCCAGCCAGTTGACAACATCCTTCATGGTCGGGTTGCCCAGTCTCTTATCGTCCGGAATAACATAGGCGAGCGGCTTTTTTTCGCCCTTGAAACCTTCCATTATCCTCTTGGCCAGATCCGGGGAGAACTTTTTGGACGCCCTGTTTACCATTACCGAAATGACATCCAGCCCTTTTTCCTCGAAAATATCCACCGTGCGGATAGCAAGATCGCAGACTTCGTCTTCATCGCTGTTCATCGCATTGAGAACAGCGAGCACGGGGCAGCCCAGGTTTCCTACCACATCGAGATTGATATCGAATTCAACGGCGGCCTCGCCTCCTAGATAGTCGGTGCCTTCGCACAATACGAAATCGTATTCATTTTCCAGTGCCTTGAATTTATCCAGAATATTTTCCATCAGCAGGGAATGCTTCCCGCCGTTGAGCATTCTGGTCGCCTGACTCTGCGTGTAGGCATAGGTGGTTTCATATTTTTGTGGCAGCTTGAAATGCCGCAGAATCAGATCAATATCATGATCACGGCCCTGATCGTTGTCGTGGATGATCGGCCTGAAAATGGCCACCTTGCGGACATGAGTAAGAAGAAGCTGCATTACTCCCAGAACAATCGCGGATTTTCCGCTACGGGCCTCAGTCGCCGCTATATACAAGCTTTTGGACATCCTATCTCCTGATTAAATAACTGAACTGTCAATTCTTGATAGCAGAAGTTTTCCCGTTAATCACGGGGCAACATCAGCCGTTCAGTCATTATTTTGCAACGACACGTCCAAGGTCACACAGCCCGGACGGGAGATTCTCCGCAGGCAGACGCAGGAGGTGCTGATGAGGTCCGCCGGCCTTCCGACCGCACAGTACGATCGTGTTGCGATACGGCAGGCAAACTTTAAGCGCCGCATACGGAAAATCTCCCCGGAATCCGCACCCTCCGGAGACTCCTGTGTTGCGGACAGGAGTAAGGGGTAGAAAAAAGGCGCGGACCCACGATTTTTGACCGGTCCGGCCACCGGAACATCCGGTGCAGTGAGGCCGGCTGGAAAAATAAGGGCTGGATCATCTTTCCAGACCGCCACGCCGGTCAAATCAAGCCACTGTTCAGGCCGCAACAATTGACCCCATAACATTGCAGCCACAGGAAATATTATAAAAATTTCAAACAAATAAACCGAGTTAAGTTCTCCGGGCGGAACAAATCCGCCCGGAGGCAAGGGAGGTATTACTTAGGCATTACTGCCCAATCAGGAAGTATATTGAGATCAACACCCCAGAGTACCGGAAGCAGGTACACAACCGAGAGCGTGATCAGCACGGCGCCTATCATATTCAACCAGAACCCGGCCGAGGCCATTTGTTTGATCGTCACACATCCGCTGCCGAAGACAACCGCGTTTGGCGGGGTTGCAACAGGGAGCATGAACGCAAAGGATGCGGCCACACAGGCTCCGACAATAGTTGCAAAAGGATGCACGCCCATAGCGATTGCGGCGCTGCCCATGATAGGAACAAGCAGAGTCGCGGTTGCGGTGTTGGAAGTTATTTCAGTCAGGAAGATCGTGATAAGGACAACTGCTCCGACGAACATCAGCATGGTCATGCCGTCAAGCATGGACAGCCTGGAGGCAATGAATGATGCCAGGCCGGTCTTTGCAAAACCGTTGGCGATTGCAAGACCACCGCCGAAGAGGAGTATTACGTCCCAGGGAATCTTTACAGCGGTCTTCCAGTCCAGCAGAAACTCGCCTTTCTTGAAATCGATGGGAATGGCGAAAAGGATAAGCGAACCGAGAATACCGATTGTTGCATCATGAACAAAACCGAAGTTGGGCCAGAAACCCTTGACCAAAGGCTTGATGAAACCGCGGGAAAGCCAGAATGCGGCTACAAAACAACCCACGACGACTATATACTTTTCTTCCTTGGTCATGGGTCCGAGGGCTTTGATCTCCTTATCAATGATAGCCTCGCCACCGGCCAGTTCAAGCCCCTTTGACGGGAACAGAACTTTGGTCAGCAACCACCAGGAAACAGCGATCATAATTGCTGCGAGAGGTGTGCCGTAGAGCATCCACTGACCGAAGCCGATCTGCACGCCGTACATCTTGTCAACCATACCGACCATTACGGTGTTGGGAGGAGTCCCGATGATGGTACCGACTCCGCCCATGGAAGCCGCGTAAGCGATACCGAGCATGAGACATTTACCGAAGTTGGATTCAGGACCAGCAGTGGCACAGGCCCGCAGGTCTGCGGAATCAAAGCCGGTTGCCTGCTGGATGACGGCGAGGCCGATAGGTACCATCATCATGGTTGTCGCGGTGTTGGAAACCCACATGGAAAGAAAACCGGTTGCAATCATGAATCCCAGAATCATGCGTCCGGGACTGGTGCCGACCGCCTTGATGGTGTGGAGAGCGATGCGCCGGTGAAGATTCCACCGTTCCATGGTAACGGCAAGAAAGAAGCCGCCCATGAACAGGTAGATAAGATGGTTTGCGTAGGGAGAACAGGCTGCTGCCGATTTCATTACTCCCAGAAGCGGAAAAAGCGCGATGGGCATAAGAGATGTAGCCGGAATAGGAATGGCTTCGGTAATCCACCAGATAGCCATAAGGGCTGTTACCGCCGCGACCTTCCATGCTGCCGGCTCCATTCCCGAAGGAGCAGGCATGAAAAGCATGATAAGAAACACGATCGGCCCCAGAAAAAAACCGATTCTACGTCCGCTGCCGCTGTCTTGTTTAGCGCTCATAGTCCCTCACTTGAGCTTATGACAGCCCTGCCGGAAACAGTTCCCTTCCGCCCCGCATAAAACGGGTTGTCAGCGCAGTTGGAAACATCCTGCCAGATCCGACCGGACTGCCGATACTTACATACTGGACCTCATCACATATTTTATCCGCTGCCGGCCCCCCTCAGGGCCGGCAGGGATGGTTTGCGTTGAATGGAATAAAACTACATGTCGAGATTGTAGGATTTTACAAAATCTCCCACGCGTTCTCTGGAAGCAGCCAGGCGTGCGCGCAGTTCCTTCTTGTATTCCTCAATGTCGATCTTTTTGCGGGCAACACCGGTATCCATGGCTGCCTGGGCAACGGCTGCGGATTCATACTCGATAAGACGCAGGTCGAGCGGTTTGGGAATGATGTAATCAATTCCGAACTCGAGTTTGTCCACTCCGTAGGCTTCGCAGACATAATCCGGGGCCGGTTCCTTGGCCAGAGCGGCCAGGGCCTTTGCGGCGGCGATCTTCATTTCCTCGTTGATTGCGGTGGCGTTGACGTCAAGAGCGCCGCGGAAAATGAAGGGGAAGCCCAGAACGTTGTTGACCTGGTTGGGGTAATCGGAACGTCCGGTGCCCATGATGGCATCGGGACGGGCTTCCTTGGCTTCGGTGTAGGTAATTTCGGGATCAGGGTTTGCGCAGGCGAAAATAATGGGCGAGTCGGCCATGGATTTAACCATTTCACCGGTAACCATTCCCTTGACGGAGAGTCCGAGGAACAGGTCCGCACCCTTCATGGCATCGGCGAGATCCTTGTATTCCTTATCGGTGGCAAACTGCAGCTTCTGCTCGTTCAGGCCTTCACGGCTCTTGTTGATATGGCCGCGGGAATCGAACATGGCTACGTTTTCACGCTTGATGCCAAGAGACATGTAGAAATTGGTGCAGGCAACGGCTGCGGCACCGGCGCCGGATACAACCAGACGCATGTCCTCAATCTTCTTGCCTGCTATTTCCGCTGCGTTGATCAGTCCGGCGCCGGAAATGATGGCGGTGCCGTGCTGGTCATCATGGAAAACGGGAATATTCATTTCCTTTTTGAGCTTTTCTTCAATGTAGAAACACTCGGGCGACTTGATGTCTTCAAGATTGATTCCGCCGAAGGTGGGTTCCAGTGCTTTGACGATATTGCAGAGTTCATCAGGATCGGTGACAGCGAGGTTGATGTCGAAGACATCCACGTCAGCGAAAACCTTGAACAGAACACCTTTGCCTTCCATTACCGGTTTACCGGCTTCGGGACCGATATTACCCAGTCCGAGAACAGCAGTACCGTTGGAAACAACTGCAACAAGGTTTCCGCGTCCGGTGTAAAGATAGGATTTTTCCTTGTCTCCGGCAATTTCCATGCATGCTTCGGCCACACCGGGGCTGTAGGCCATGGAAAGGTGTTTCTGTGTTTCACAGGGTTTTACGGGAACAACTTCGATCTTACCCTTTCTGCCTTCGGAATGGTAATCAAGGGCTTCCTGTTTTGTGAAAAGAGCCATAAATTCTTACTCCTTAATTGTCGGTTGCAACTTTTCCGACGTTACTCAACACCCGCCGCCTTACGATCAGGGACAGCGTATAATTCACCGCCGTGAGAATCATTGATAACCAGCAGGGGAAAATCCTCCACCGTCAACTCACGGATTGCTTCGGGGCCCAGTTCATCAAAGGCGATTACTTTCGCTTCCTTGATGCACATGGAGAGTAGAGCACCAGCACCTCCGGTGGCTCCGAAATATACTGCCTTGTAGTCCTTGAGAGCCTGTTTGACTTCAGGACTGCGCTTGCCTTTGCCTATGCTTGCCTTCTGCCCCAGGCTGTGCAGCCTTGGAGCGTAGGTGTCCATGCGATAGCTTGTGGTAGGTCCTGCCGCACCGATGGGTCTGCCCGGAGGAGCCGGGCTGGGGCCTACGTAATAGACTACCGAACCCTTGAGATCGAAAGGCAGGTTTTCGCCCTTGTCGAGCAGATCCACCAGTCTCTTATGTGCCGCATCACGGGCGGTATAGATGGTACCGGTCAGCTTGACCACATCACCGGCCCGCAACTGGTCCATATCCTCGTCAGTCAAAGGGGTGGTCAGTTTGTATTCAGCCATTAGAGTTCCACCTCCTCATGCCTTGCGGAATGACACTGAATGTTCACCGCCAGAGGCAGGCTTGCAATGTGACAGGGGCGCATTTCGATCTTCACATCAAAAACCGTGGTTTTGCCGCCAAGGCCCATGGGACCGATACCGAGCTTGTTGAGATCTTCCATAAGCTCGGCTTCCAGCTTTGCTATTTCAGGATCGGGAGAAGGTTCGCCCACTTTCCGCATCAGCGATTTTTTCGCCAGAAGAGCGGAGTATTCGAAGGTTCCGCCTACCCCGATGCCCACCATGGTCGGGGGACAGGGGTTGGGTCCGGCTTCGGCCACCCTTTCGATGACGAACTTCTTGATGCCTTCCCAGCCCTGAGCCGGAGCAAGCATGGTCACCCTGCTCATGTTTTCCGAACCGCCGCCCTTGGCCATGAAGAATATTTTTATCTTGTCGCCGGGCACGATATCAAAATGGATGATGGCCGGAGTATTGTCCTTGGTATTCTGCCTTGTCAGGGGATCGCAGGCGGATTTCCTGAGGTATCCTTCCTCATATCCCTTGCGGGTGCCTTCGTTGATGGCGTCCCTGATGTTCATACCCTCAACGCGGACATCCTCGCCCATCTCGACGATGTATACGGCCAGCCCGGTATCCTGACACAACGGCAGGCCGGATTCTTCGGCCAGTTCCCAATTTTCCTTGATCTGCCGGAAGACTTCCTTTGCCGCCGGAGATTCCTCGGCAGCAGCGCATTCCTCAAAACGCTTGCGAACGTCCGCGGGCAGGTAGCGGTTTGCGCTTACGCACATTTTCGCCACGGCATCGACAACCTGTTCAGCTTTAATGGTACGCATAAACTACTTCCTGAATATTTCCTTGATTGCGGTAATCCCCATCTTGCGGCGCAGAAAACCGAGCTGGTTCTGCAGAGGCAGATTCTTGGGGCAGACATCTTCGCAGCCCAGAAGGCCCATACAGCCGAAGATACCTTCATCATTACCGATGATTTCAAAATAATCGCGATCGGTACGCTGGTCGCGGGGATCGACGACAAAACGGGCCACGCGGTTCAGTGACGCAGCTCCGAGGAAATCATCCCTCAACCGGGCGGTACCGCAGGCGGATACACAACATCCGCACTCAATGCAGCGTTCCAGTTCGTAAATCTGTTCGGCGACATCGTTTTCCATGCGTTCTTCAATGGCCTTGGGATCGAACTGCTTATTGGTATGAATCCAGGACTCGGTGGCCTGGTACATTTCCCTGAACCACACACCGGTGTCCACGGACAGGTCGCCGATAAGCTTGAATACAGGCAGGGGCAGCAGGGTTATCCTTTCCGGAAGGTCCTTGGTCTTGGTCTGACAGGCCAGACGGGGACGCCCGTTGACCACCATGGCGCAGGCACCGCATATGCCGGCCCGGCAACAGAAGTCGAAGATAAGACCCGGGTCCTGCTCTTCACGCAGCCGGTTGAGCGCAATGAAGAGAGTCATGTTCTCGGTCTCATCCAGCACAAAGGTCTGCATGTGAGGAGCCGACCCCTTATCCTGCGGATTGTAGCGGAATATATCAAATTCGAGTTGTCTGCTCATTTTTATATCCTTTTCAGGGGTTATTTCTTGATCATCTTGGCATCAATCTCGGCCTTGTCGGCGTCAATGATCTTGCCGCCGCCGTAACCGCGGTCTCCCGGCGGGATTTCATAAACCGGAGTAGCATCCTCGTACTTGAGTTCCGGCATGTCAGCACCTTGCGGCCAGTAGGCCAGGGTCCTGTTCAGCCATTCACGGTCATTTCGTGCCGGGAAGTCCTCACGGTTGTGCGAACCGCGGCTTTCCCTGCGTTCCAGGGCAGCCTTGGCTATGCACATACCCAGGCGGACCTGCCCTTCTATCTTGAGGGCCGCAGCCAACTCATGGTTTGCTCCCAGACCGTCGGAAACAAGAGATACCTTACGTGCTTTTTCAAGAGTTCCCTTGAGCGTTTCCACGCACTTGGCAAGTCCTTCCTCGTTTCTGAAAACGAAACATCCGTCCATGAGGGCTTCCTGAAGCTCTTCGCGGACCTTGTATACATTTTCCTTGCCGTTGGTTCCGGAACGCAGTTTTTCTATCCTGTCCTGCTGCTTGCGGACCGCGTCGGCAACCAGAGCGGTCTTGAAATCGGTCTCATAACCCTTGAGAAATTCAACTATCTTGGCGCCGATTATACCGCCCGCAACTACTGTTTCGGCCAGCGAGTTACCGCCGAGCCTGTTGAATCCGTGCATATCCCAACAGGCGGCCTCGCCTGCGGAGAACAGTCCCTTGAGACCGTAGACCGCACCGTCCTTGTTGGTACGTATACCGGCCATTGTGTAGTGCTGGGTCGGACGGACCGGAATAAGTTGTGTTCTGGGATCAACTCCCAGGAAATGATGACATATTTCGTCAACTTCGCGCAGCTTTGTGGAGATATGCTTATCGCCAAGGTGGCGGATATCCAGCCAGAGATGCTCGCCATAAGCTGACTTGACACCCTTGCCCTGACGCATGTGGTGAGTCATCCACCGGGAAACAACATCACGGGAGGCCAGTTCAGCTTTTTCCGGCTCGTAGATGTTCATGAAACGTTCTTCATTCACGTCGAGCAGCGTACCGCCGTCACCTCGGCAGCCTTCGGTAACCAAAATATCCGTGGGAACAATTCCCGTGGGATGGAACTGGATGGCTTCCGGGTTACCGATAGGTACGACCCCGGTTTCATGCGCAAGAATGTGTCCGCCGCCATCGCAGATGACAGCGTTGGTGGTAGCCTTGTAGATTCGCCCGAAACCGCCGGTGCAGATGGATGTGGCCTTGGCAAGGAACACTTCCAGTTCACCGGTGCGCAGACATCTGACAACTGCCCCGATGCAGGTGTCTCCGTCATGAATAAGGGAAACGGCTTCCTTGCGGTCGAAAACATTGATTCCCAGTTCGGCACAGCGGTTGTCCATGGTGCACATGACCGCATGGCCAGTTCCGTCCGAGGTATAGCAGGTACGCCATTTTGCGGTACCGCCGAAGGAGCGCGCGGTTATAAGTCCGCGTTTTTCCTCTTTTTCCTCTTTATCAAATTTCTCGCCGCCTTTGAAATAAAAGGATTTTCCCGGGACAACCCTGTTCCAGGGCACGCCCCAGTGAGCCAGACGCCGCATTTCAATGGGAGCAGCGTCCGCAAAGAGACGGGCCACTTCCTGGTCGCAACCCCAGTCGGAACCGCGAACAGTATCTCCGAAATGAACGTCGCAACTATCGCCCTCGCCTTTCGCGCAATTGCCAAGAGCAGCCTGCATGCCGCCCTGTGCCGCCGAAGAATGGGACCGGCGTGCAGGGACAATTGAAAGACAGATTACGTCAAAACCTTCCTGGGCCGCCTCCACAGCCACGCGCTCGCCCGCAAGGCCTGCGCCGATAACAAGGAGATCAGAGTAATATGTTTGCATTTATTAACCCCGTTTAACTTAAAGTGATGAACCTGATCAGGGTGATGATGCCGATGACCATGAAAATGGCAAAAAGAGTGGACTCAAACTTTTTGGCCTTGATCCTGTTCTCGGTCCTGATAACGCCCCATTTCACACCAATGCGGTAAAACCCTACGCTGACATGCAGTTCCACGCAGGGCAGGAGGACCAGATAAAAAAGCATCCATCCGCCATTGGAAACACGCGCCGCAGACTTAGCGGCAGTAATCGGGAGGTCATTGAGCACAACCCACATGTGGATGGCACCCAGAACGAGAATGATCATTGCGGTCACGGCCTGCACTACCCAGAGCCAGGTATCGCGATGCTTCAGCATCTGAGCATGCTGCCAGATGACGGCCTGTCCTTCCGCACGGAAAGGTATCTTTCTGGCCGCCAGAGCGAAATGTAACAAAAAAGTCAAGAAAATCAAAGGCCCTCCAACCTGCGCCATGTAAGTATATTCAAAAAAACCTGCAATGGCGTTCATGGCCTTCGGCGAGACCACAACAGAGGAAACCAGAAGCATGTGACACCACATGAAAGCGACCAGCCCAGCCCCGGAAAGCATCTGCAACCAGTCGAGCACGGCATCGCGTCTGCCTGGACGAGCAACGTGCATACTTACGTTAACAGCCATAACCATCCTCCTTTCGACGGGATCACTCCCGCATTTTATGGATTACCAGTACAACCTCATCAGCTTGAGTAGGGAGGCTTCAAAGCAGCCGCGGTCCCGAAAAAACCCCGCAGTACTCCCCCCGCAGCGTCGGCCCCGAAGATCGCTAAAGATCTCGGAGACCGGCTAAATACCCGGCTTAAAAGGCATTATCCCCTTCAGGGGAAATACTTTTATATAAGGATAAGGCACCATATAATAAGAGCGCGACATACAAGCCGCACAGTCGGCCATGAATGAATCCGTTGGACAAGACAAATCGTCTTTTATGTAGAATGAGATGAAAGACAGAGAGGAGAGGTTCAACCCGGCCCTGTCAGAACAGGACCAGGCTGACCTTTTGAATTTTATGCAACTCATTGCGACAGAGAGAACCATCGCAAATAAGACTTCCGCCATGCACACGCAGTGCGCAAGGAAATTCCTGTTCCGTTTTTCCAAAGAAACCGGCCCCACACCGGCTCCAGCGGAAATGTTCTGTTCAGCAACTGGCATACAATCCCCCGGCACCCGAAGAAATTCCCAAGAGAACTTTAAACAGTTCCCGACCAATCTTCGGGGAGATAATTTACGAACCAGAATCACAAAATCTGAACCAAAAACGATCGCAACAACGAAATGCGTAGCTTCCCCCATTTCGTTAAACAGTCCTACCATCCATTAATTGGCTGGTCAATCAATTTTGAAAAAAACATTGACAACTTAGTGAAATTTTGTACACGCAAATCTGTAACACGAATCAATAAAAAGTTATTACGAATAATTATTTGTTCAAATTCGACATATTATAAATATCATGACACTGAGTTTTCTTATCAAGTGATATATTTCACAAAAAAACGTTCCATTAAAGCCAAAACAAAACATAGATTCGGGAAGACATATTTTTGTGTTGAGATGGAGGCCAAAATATGAAAGTCAGACTCTGTCCGATACACGAAAACAGCTCCATGACCTGAGAGAAGCAAGATATGACTTACATTACCCCCCGCTTTCATGTAACGTGCCATATAATTGATACCACTGAACCGCCTTCCTCGATCTGATTGAAATGGTACAAACACGGAGTCCCATGATGACAAAGAAAAAAAGAATCCTGCTGGCTGCGCAGGAACAGTTCGGTGAACACGGTTACACAGCGACCACCCTGAAAATGATTGCCGACAGCGCCGGAGTGGCCTCCGGACTGGTTTCACACTATTACGGAAACAAGGACAACCTCTTTCTCGAAGCAGGCGGACAGCTTATTGACGAAATGCTGCAGGTCCTAACGGACAAGGCAAAAGAAGGAAAAAACGGTCTGGAAGCGCTGGGACTTTTCGTTCAGTCCTATTTCGATTTCACCATGACCAACAGAACCACATTTCCAACACTGCTGCGAAGTTCACCTTTCAGCGATGAATACCCTCATCTGGACCGCACTCACATTGCCGCAAAATTCAAAAGACTCATTGATCGGATTGATGAATATATCCGGGAAGGAATTAAAGACGGTTCCGTGAGAGAAGTTCCTCTGCCGCAAACCTCCTACCTTGTTTACGGCCACATTGTCGGAGCCATCCGCACTGAATTCCTGACCCCATTCGCAGTAGAAGGCCTGTTTGAAGAAGCATGCGTATTCATAGTTCGAAGTCTAGCCGCAAACTGACCGGATTCGGTGCCGCGTCACTGATGGCGGCAGTTTTCTGCGCCTCGCTGGGTACAGGAATTTTCACCTTCACCCTGCCGCTCATGAACCTTGATGAAAAAGCCGGGGGAATGTGGCTGGGGAGCGGGTTTGCAGGATATTTCCTAGCTAAACTGCTTATAGCCCCCCTGTCTGGCTCCTATGCCGACCGCAAAGGACCTCTGCCTGCTCTGGTGTATTCCTGTGTGCTGGGCGTGCTGCTGCCGATCCCGTACCTGCTCTTCCCGGAAATAGAGACTCTGTACGTCATACAGTTCGTACTGGGTCTTTGCGCCGGAACCATACGCACAGCAAGTATGGCCGCAATAGGCGCAGGCACACGGGAAGGAAGTCTCCCGCCGCAGTTCGCCAGACTCTCGGCGGTAATGAACAGCTCTTTTCTCGTCGGACCGCTGCTCGGCGGACTGCTCTATATAAATAAGGACTATATGCCGGTCCTATCGGCAACGGCAGCATTTATGGGTGCGGCATTGATTCTTTTCCTGTTTGCGGTGGACAGGACCCCGGTGCCCAGACCGCACGAACCCACAGCCCGGACCGCAAAATCAACACTGGCCTCGAGCCTGAGGATTCTGCTGGCCCTGTTCGGACGGGGGGTGGGCATAGGAACGCTGATAGCTTTCTATCCGGTACTGCTCAAGTCCGCGTTGCAGCTGAGTCCCGGACTTACCGCAGCGCTTTTCTGCATACCAAGTCTGGCCACGGTTCTGCTTCTCCCCCTCTTCGGCAGACTTCTCAAAAACGCTGAACATATGCTGATCACCTGCCTGGGCATGCTCATAAGCTCAGCCGCTCTGTACATGGCGGCCGGGTGCAGTTCACTGACGGGATTCGTTGCCGCAGGCGCACTTTCCGGAGTAGGTGCGGCAGTCTCCATGCCGGCATCAATGACTCTCTGTGCCAATCTGGGCAACAGGAAAGGACGGAATCTGGGCCTTGCCAACCTCGCGGCCAATACCGGATTCATGCTCGGTCCATTGCTTTGCGGGACTCTGGTGACCCTGTCCGGGAACCTTGCAACACCTTTCAGAATCAGCGCTATTGTCGGCGCCGCGGCCACCCTTCCGCTTATGTATGCCGGACTGCGTAAAATCGGACTCAAATACGCCGCATACGCCATGCCCTCAATTGCAGCCGTTTGTCTGCTGACCGTTATCCCGGCGCATCTCACCAACGACTCAGACAACTCTCCCGAAATGTTCCGCTACAGCGATGTAGCCATGGGAACGGTAGTAAACCTGACCATCCCCGGAAAAAAAGAATCCGCCACAGAAAAAGCCGCGCTAGAAGAGACCGCACGCCAAACAATCTCCCTGATGCACAATCTCCAGAAAGACCTTGATCACCGCAACAAACTCGGTTCTGTGGGCAGGATCAACCACGCTGCCGGGCACAAAAGTGTGCAGGTTTCCGACAAGGCTTTCGAGACCATTCAACATGGTCTTGATATCAGCAGGAAATCATCGGGAAGTTTCGATATCACCATCGGGGCCATTACGACCACTCCGTTCTATTACGCCCTTGATAAAAGCCGCTTTGAAGGACATCGAAAACTGATCAACTATCGCCTGCTCGAACTTGATACGGAGAAAAAAAAGGTCCGCCTGCCGCGAAAAGGCATGGCTCTTGACCTCGGAGGTCTGGCCAAGGGGACGGTCATTGACGCGGCAGCGAACTATCTCCGGCAGTCCGGAGTGAAGACGGCCATGGTTGAGGCCGGGGGTGATTTCATGGTCTTCGGGGACCGCGTATGGTCCATCGGGATACGCAACCCAAGGGGTGAAGGCATAATCGGCCGCATAGAGGTATCAAACAGTTCCGTTTGCGGATCAGGCGATTATTATCAGTTCATCAACCCGGTTTCAGGTGGTGACGGACACAGAAAACATCACATCTTCGACCCGGCCCTGCTGCAATCATCTGCCGAATGCGTGGCCACGACAACAGTGGCGCCCGATGCCGAAACAGCGGACGCACTTGCGACCACGGTTTTCATCATGGGACCGGAAAAAGGCAAAAAATTCATGGCTGAATTTTTCCCTGAATGTTCGGCCATGTGGATTTTGCCGGACTTAAGCATCAGGACTACGGACAATTTCCCGCACATCTACAAGGAAAAACGGGACAAAGCTGTAACACCAGAAAGAGATTGAGTTTTTAGATTTAAATTACTGTCGGGAAATCATGAGCCATACCTTTTTAAGAAATCCTTTTTCAAATTAAAAATATAATTATTCAAGAGACATACACAACAAGAAACGAATCATTTAATTGTACAGAAGACAAAAAACATAATTTTATTTAAAATAATGCTTGACCTGCAAAGGGTTTCTCCATAGAACCCTTTTCAACGCGCGCCTGTAGCTCAGCTGGATAGAGTGCCGGACTACGAATCCGTAGGTCAGAGGTTCGAATCCTCTCAGGCGCACCACGAATAAAATAAGGGTTATGACCAAAAGTCATAGCCCTTTTTCTTTGCCCTCTGCACGGCGAAAATGCCGCAACGTTTTTTTAATTTTTTTCAACAAAAAAGCTTGACCAAGCACTTCGTTCCACATATAAGTCCATCTCCGACGCGCGCCTGTAGCTCAGCTGGATAGAGTGCCGGACTACGAATCCGTAGGTCAGAGGTTCGAATCCTCTCAGGCGCACCACGAGTAAAACAAGGGTTATGATCAAATGGTCGTAACCCTTTTTTTCTGTGCCACAGCCTTTATAATTCACACCCCCAGTATTAACCAGTCCTCTTCAGACCGGAATCCAAAACCGCCCAGCAGTCTTTGCCTTGAGAATTGAAACTAGTACCTTGCTCACGCATGTCCCTGGTGCTATATTCGTGCAATAAGCATACGCTCCACCATTTTTAAGGGGCGATTAAACGGATTCAATACTGGTCATAATGAAAAGCATCGTTTCAACCCTGTCGCGCCAGACCATGGCGTTATGTTTTTCCTCCATACTTATCTTCGGAGCGCTTACTGTCTACTTTATGGTCACGGACTACCGTAACGACCTCAAAGAAGTAGAAAAAGACATCATGGGCACTCTTGAAGAGAACCTTATGCGGGAAGTCTCCCGCGTCCACAACTTCATTGATTTCAGCCGTAACAATGTCCGTGTGCAGGCGGTAAAAGACATTCAGGACCTTGTTCAGAATGCATACAGGCTGACAGAGAGACTATACTCCAAGCATAGCCGCTCCATGCCTGAGAAAGAACTCCGGAGCATGATCAAAGCAGCTTTGCGCTCTCTGGTACCGCAGGAAAACCCATTCTATCTTTTTGTTGTAGACCAGAACGGGTTTGAACAACTCAACACAGGCAGCCCCAACATTGAGCCTGTTGACATATCAAATTCAAAAAGTGTGGATGGGCGTTCCGTCATAAAAGAAATAGTTCGTCTTGCCCAAAATCAGGGAGAGGGATTCATCGACTATCTGTGGAGCAGACCGGGATACGCAGGCAACAGACACGAAAAAAAAAGCTTCATCAAGATATTCAAACCATACGGCTGGATAATAGGCTCCGGGGTATACTACGCGACCATACGGGAAGCGGCACAGCATGAGGTGCTGGAAAGACTCAGCAAACTGAATACTCCAAGGGACGGCTATATTTTCGCGGGAACTTATTCGGGAGTCTCCCTTCTAGGACCGGCGCAGGGGAGAAATGTTATCGATGTCCGGGATGCCAACGGAGTTAAGGTTGTCCGCGAGCTCATAAAACTGGCCAAATCAGGCGGCGGTTTCATGCAGTACAAAATCCCATCCATAGACCCGCAATACGAACCGCACAGAAAACTGAGCTACTGCACGTCTGTTCCCCAATGGAAATGGTATATCGGGGCCGGCGCGGATGCCAATATACTGGACGAAAAACTGACCCAGAAAAAACAGAAACTTCAGGATGCACTGAGAGAAAAAATATCCATAATCTGCGGGCTGCTGCTTATTTACTCCATCGCCATCATACTTTTCTCGGAAAAATTCAAACAGATGCTCAGAGACAGCTTCAATTCATTTGAACGTTTCTTCAGGGACGGCATGGAACATCCTGCCAAGATAGACCGCTCGGAAATAACTTTCAGGGAATTCGATCAAATGGCAGCACAGGCCAACGCCATGATCAACAGCAGGGAAGAGGCAAAGAACGCCCTGCTGAAATCCGAAATAACCTATCGGGAAATTTTCAATGCTTCCAAAGATGCAATCGCTGTTCTGGACCTTGAAAAGAAAATTTTCGCGGATGTAAACCAGACATTTCTGGACTTTTTCGGTTTGAGCAGAACAAAGGCAATCGGCATGAGCCCCGAGGAAATAAATTTCAACACACCGCCCTATGACGGCAGGTATGCCGCCGAGCTGTTCAACAAGGCCCGCACAGGCGAAACCGTTCACTTTGAATGGATGGTCAAGAATTCTGCCGGGGAACCGTTCTGGACGGACAACCTTGCACGTGTGGCAACAATCGGAGGAAAGAAAAAGCTGCTCATAGTCATGCGTGATGTCACCGAACGCAAAAAAATGAACAAGACTATGATCCAGACGGAAAAGATGATGTCCATAGGGGGTCTGGCCGCTGGAATGGCCCATGAAATAAATAACCCGCTCGGTGTTATCATGCAGGTCACCCAGAACATAATCCGGCGCACCTCGCCCACCCTTAAGAGCAACCTTCCCATTGCCGAGCAGTGCAACATAGATCTGGATAATCTGCGTAACTACATGGACAAACGCGGCATAACCGGATACCTGCGCAGCATTCAGGAATCCGGCCAGCGTGCGGCATCCATCGTAAGGTCCATGCTTGATTTCAGCCGCAGGAGCAATTCATCCAAAAGCTACTCCGATATCGAAGCCGTAATCGAATCGGCCATATCCCTGGCCTCCAATGATTACAATCTGAAAAAACAGTACGATTTCAAAAAAATAAAAATAATAAGGGACTACAGCTCACCACCCATATTCAATTTCACGGAAATGGAGATCAGCCAGGTTATCCTCAACCTGATCAAAAACGCGGCTCAGGCCCTTTCCGAAGAAAACAACCTGCAAAAGATTCCGACAATTACGATAAGGACTTCCACCGACAGGCAGTCGGTCAGGGTGGAGATAGAAGACAACGGTCCCGGAATTCCGGCCGAGAGATTAAAGAGGATTTTCGAGCCGTTTTATACGACAAAGAGTCCTGGTTCCGGTACCGGCCTGGGACTCTCGGTTTCTTATTTCATCATTACTCAGAACCACGGCGGTACAATCACCGCGGACTCTAATCCCGGAGAGGGAACAAAATTCACAATCACGCTGCCTATGCTTTAACCCCCGGATCAGTTTCCTTTGATTCGGAAATCATCATGTCAGCGTATGCCTGCGATTTTTTCATTCCAAGATCAGGCATTACCCCTTCCTCGCCCATAAGGTCCCAGACAAGCCGTGCGAGCCTGTTCTGGGCAACTTTGGTATATGTGTTACCGGCCTTTTCCAGCTTCCTGCGCAGCGACTGGGTGACGTTTTCATCCCCGGTAAGGTCGAAAATGATATCGAGCCCCACCCCGAGGGACACCAGTCCCGAAAAATCCATTACCGGGACTCCTTTTTCCTGGGCCATCCTGCGGCCCTCCGTATCATAAAGTTCGGAAACAGCTTTCACTACAAGCAGGTCTCCGCGGCTCAGCACCTTGCCGAGAAAGGCCGATCCTACACGGCCAAGGCCGACAATGGCTACATTGTGCACTGCCATCTGCACGCTCCTGTTTTTTTCAATCTGTCAACATATGGACAACTGCGATAAAACATATCATTTTTCAGCCCGGCCCTGCAAGAAGGACAACCCCGTATGCCGGATGCGCCATTTCCCTTTCACTGCTGATGAAAAAATGGCAATATGCACGGAATAATTCGAATCGAACAAAACTTTCCACAGACAACAAGGACAACTCGCATGGATAGAGGACCTTCACCTTTCAGAGACAAGAAAAACATCATTATCGCACTGCTGCTGATGATCTGCATCATCCAGGCTGCCGGACTGCTGAAAAACAAATTCGAATCCGTCTCTACAAGAATGGATGCAGGAGAAGGAGTCAGGGTCACCGATGTAAGCCTTGACAGCCGGGGATATTCCCAACTGCTCATCGCCTTCGACCTGCCCATCGGACCGGAAGCAGGCTCATATGCCCTGAAAGAAATTCCGGCAACAATAACCCCGGAAGTAAAAGGTGTCTGGAGGTGGATTAATCCGTACGGACTGAAATTCACCGCCGATCCGGCCTTCAAGGCCGACACCAATTTTACTGTCGAACTGAAGCCGGAAAACTTCCTGCTTCCCGGACAGACTCTGGCCGGAGAAAAGAAATTCAGCGTGCAGACCGGAAGCTTCACTGTACGCGAAACGGAACTGCGTACCGAGCCGGTATCGGGCCAGCCGCGCAAGGTAAGAATAGAAGGAAGCATGACTTTCAGCAGCACAGTGTCCCCCGAAGTGCTGCTCCGCAATCTTTCGCTGACCGGCCCGGACGGCACAACCGTACCGCTGAAGATTGAAACCGGCTATGATGACTACTACCAGAGCTTCAGCAGTGATCCGATAGAGAAAACCGCCGACCTCAAGACTTATGTGCTCACGGTAAACAAGGACATGGCCGACAGGAAAGGCGCCATGATCCTCGGCCGCGATTATGAAAAAAAGATCGATATAGTTTTCAATCCGGTGCTGGGATATTCCGGCTTCAAATCCTCAAGTTCACTTGACGGCGGACGGATCGAGCTTGGCTTTTCAAGCCCGGTTGTTCCGGAACAGGCGCTGGAAATGATCCGAATAACACCTAAGACCAAGATATCGGCCTCAGCTTCCGGAAGCAGACTTTTTCTATCCGGGCCGTTCATCCCCGGAAAAAAATACGCCGTAACCATGTTGAAAGGGCTGCGTGCGGCAGACGGCTCCATCCTTGATCAGGAACTTACCGAAAACATTATCATCCCGGATATCGAACCGCAGGTTGATTTTTCCGCTTCAGGCATGTTCCTGTCCGAATCGGGATACAGAACCCTTGGCTTTGAAACAGTGAACACCCCCGCGGTGAACGTTACCGTGGACAGGATTTTTCCGAACAACCTTTTTTCCCTGTTCACCCATTACGGCTACATGGCCTTCGATCAGGAAACATACGGCGGGGGAATCTCCGCAGCACTTGGAAACAGGATTTTCTCCGGCAGAATAAATGTAGGCAACAAGAGAAACCAGAAGACATCCACCCCGCTTTCCATGAAGAGTTTCATCGCGGAAGGCGGCAAGGGGATATACCGCATCGGCGCAATGGTTCCCGGTAAAAACAACGGGGTCCAGCGCTGGATAATGCTCACCGACCTCGGCGTTGTGTCCAAACGTGGAGACCGTGAAACCATGTTCTGGGTATCCTCCCTTACGGACACCAAGCCGGTTATGGACGCCCGTGTACAGCTCATAAGCGACAGCAATCAGATTATGGCCTCCGGCACCACCAACTCGCGCGGGGTGCTGGTATTCAAGGAAAAGGATATCCGCAAGGATGTCGGAAAACCTTTCATGGCCCTTGTGTCCCGCAAAAACGACCTGACCTTCCTGCTGCTGGACCGCTTTGCCACCGACAGGGCCGGGCTGGACATCGCCGGGCAGCGTCTATCTCCCAAGGGACTGACCGCTTTCACCTACGGAGAACGCAATCTCTACCGCCCCGGAGAAACACTCAAGGGCGTGGCTGTGGTCCGCAACGAAAAACTTGCTGCCACCTCCAGACTGCCGGTTGTTCTGGTCTACAGCGACCAGCGCGGACGGGAACTCTTCCGCAGGACAGCCCATACCGACAGTCAGGGCATGATCGAATTCAAACGGGCCATCCCGGATTATTCCCCGACAGGGCAGTTCAACATCAAATTCCTTGCCGCCGATGAGCGCATCGGAAACTACCGCTATTCGGTGGAAGATTTCATGCCCGACAGGATAAGCGCTGAAATAATCTCCGCCCGCACGGCCCGCGCCGGGGAAAAACTTAATTTCGAAGTTGAAGGCCGCTACCTGTTCGGCCCCCCGGCCGACGGACTGCCGGTAACAGCCAGAGTGACCCTTGAACCTGCCGAATTCACTCCCGAAGGCTACGAGGCCTATCGCTTTGGTACGGATGAAAACAGCTTCAGCCCCAGAGAGATAATGGCGGCCGAGGACAGGCTGAACGATAACGGGACCTACCCCTTCAGCGTGGAAATTCCTACCGGCATCAAGTCCACCTCCGCCGTCCGGGCCAGACTTTCCGCGCGGGTGTCAGAAACCGGGGGCCGAGGAGTAACCGCCACAAAGACAACCCCGGTAATCATTTCAAAAATTCATCCCGGACTGAAGATTCTTAAAAAACAGGGCTACGAACGTGGTGAACAGGTCAGCCTCGACTACATCACCCTTGATCCCGAAGGGAGCAAGACCACGTCCGGCAAGCTGATCATGAAGCTGTACCGCGACCGTTGGCAGACCATTGTTCGGGCCACCCCTTCCGGATCATACCGCTATGAAACGGAACGCGACCCGCAACTGATGGAATCCCGCGAAATAAATCCGACAGGGGCTTCCGGCAAATTCACCGTATCGCCCCCGGAATCCGGCTCCTACAGGGTCATCCTGAGCGATCCTGAGTCCGGTGTTTCCGCACAGGCGGACTTTTTCTGCGGCGGATGGGGCTACTCCCCCTGGGCGCTTGAAAACCCGGCCCGTCTGGAAATAATCCCCACCCGCAAGGGGGACTACAAACCGGGCGAAACCGCCACCTTCCAGGTCAGGACTCCGTTCTCCGGACGCATGCTCGTCACTGTGGAAGACAACTCCCTGCGCTGGATGAAAACAGTGGAGGTAAAGGGCAACACAGCTGAAATAAAGGTACCGGTGCAAAAAGGCATCAGCACCAACGCCTATGTCACCGCGACTCTGATACGCTCGCCCAACGGTCTGAAAGCAGGCTCGGCGGCCCGTGCGGTCGGCGCGGTTCCAATCTTCATAGATAGGGAATCCAATCGTCTTGATATCGGCATAACTGCTCCGGACACAACAAGGCCCGACCGCAGAATAAGCATAAAAATAAAAACCAGACCGGGTGCGAAACTGACCGTGGCAGCCGTGGATGAAGGCATCCTGCGCCTGAACGGCCAGAACACTCCCGACCCGTTCAACTACTTCTATGCCAAACGGGCGCTCGGCGTACTCTGGTCCGACACCTTCGGCCTGCTCATGCCCGATGCCGGTCCGGTAAACAATTCACCGGCAGGCGGCGGCATGGCTCTGACCATGATGAAACAGTTCACCGGGTCCGGCTCCATTAAAAGAGTCAAACCGGTCACTTTCTGGTCCGGCATACTGACTGCGGACAAGGACGGCATAGCCTCCTTTGATGCGGCCATCCCGGATTTCAGCGGAGCGCTGCGCGTAATGGCTGTGGCTGCTGACGAAAACAGGTTCGGATCGGCATCGAAAATAATTACCGTGCGTTCTCCGCTGATGGTCACCCCGACCCTGCCACGTTTTCTGGCTCCGGGTGAAACCTTCGATATCCCGGTCAGTGTACGAAACGACACCCCGGAAGACGGCCTGTTCAGCCTGACCGTCAAAGCCGAAGGAGCCATGGCGGAGAATCTCGCACTCAAGGAATTCGCTGTCCCGACCGGAAGGCAGAACACAGCTTTCTTCAAGGCCGGAACTGGAAACGGAACGGGAGCCGCCTCATTCAGATTCACTGCCCAGGGCAACAAGGAAAAGGCCGAGGCTGCGGTAGATCTGAACATTCGCCCGGCCCTGCCGGTTCAGCGTTCCAGCCGAAGCGGCTTTATCTCGGAAAAATCCACACAACTGGGTTGCAACCTCGCCGGGCTGGTAATTCCCAGCGTGAAACGAACAATCGTCATCGGCGGACAACCCATGATCCGTCTGGCCGGGAATCTGGACTTCCTGCTGCGCTACCCCTACGGATGCGCCGAGCAGACTGTTTCTCAGGCGTTCCCGCTGCTGCGTTTTCCGGAACTGGCCCGCGAGCTTTCTCCCGAAAGTTTCCGGGACAACTCCCCGCAGTACATGGTCCGCTCCGCCCTGACCCGCCTTTCCATGATGCAGGCGCAGGACGGCGGATTCTCCATGTGGCCCGGCGGTCGCTCCTCCTCGCCATGGATATCCGTATATGTACTTGATTTTCTGGAACAAGCGGCAATATCCGGCTATCAGGTCGATTCCATGGTCCTGAAGGCCGCCCGGAAATTCGTCTACGAAAAAGCCACCACCATACTTGATGAGAACACATTCCGCCTGCCCTGCTACGCCCTCTATACCCTGGCCCGCAGCGGCAGAGTTGTGCACGGCCCCATGAACTACCTGCGTGAGCGGAAGACAGCCGATATGGATCAGCTTTCACTCACCCTGCTGGCCGGAGCATTCGCTGCTTCCGGGGACATGGCCGCCTACCGGGAACTCATCTCGGCAAAACCGGCCGCACTCAAAGGCAGGGACAAAGACCTCCAGTTCAGCAGTCCGGCACGTGATCTGGCCATGGAACTGCTGGTCCGCATGAAAGCGGATCGCAGCGACAATGCCATCCCCGGCATGGCCGAAAAGCTCTCAAACCTTATGGCTGATGGAGGAAAGTACGTAACTCAGGACAGCGCACTCGGCTTTCTGGCTCTGGGGACTTTCTTTGACCGCACAAAATCCGCCCCGCTCCCGGAAGGGAGCATAATGAGCGGAGATAAAGTGCTAGCCGCATTCGGTGGGAACAACACCGCCGGCGTAACCGTTGACGGCGACACCCCGGTCTCGGTGGAACTTAACTCCACGCCCGAATCCGGAACTCTGGTCTGGTCTGAAAGCATGCGTGCCGTGCCGGAAGAAAAAAACTGGAAACCGCGCTCCAACGGCCTGAAGATCGAACGTGAATTCCTGACCCGCGACGGTGAACCGCTGGACGTAAGCCAGATAAAACAGGGTCAGCTTGTGGCCATGCGCACGGTGGTAACCGCAACAGGAAGTCCGGTTTCAAACACAGTAATCCGCTGCCTGCTTCCATCCGGTCTGGAACCGGAGAACACAAAACTGGCAACCCGTGAAGA
This sequence comes from Maridesulfovibrio sp., assembly GCF_963677005.1. Lineage (NCBI taxonomy): Bacteria > Pseudomonadati > Thermodesulfobacteriota > Desulfovibrionia > Desulfovibrionales > Desulfovibrionaceae > Maridesulfovibrio > Maridesulfovibrio sp. The sequence goes on from NZ_OY781616.1 coordinate 2,205,954, forward strand.
CCTGCCGTGGATAGGCAGGGAAAACATACGCCCGGATCATGTGGATATCCGGGATGACCGCGTGCTAATCTTTGCGGACATCCCCGGCAAAGGCAAAACGGAACAGGTTACCCTGCTGCGCGCGGTGACCCGCGGGGAATTCCATATTCCACCGGCGCAGGTCGAAGCCATGTACGATCCAGCAGTATCCGCTGCCACCGGGCTCGGTGAAATGATCATAAAATAGAACGCAAAATCCCCCGGCCTTTCGGTCGGGGGATTTGTTTTATTGATTTGATGCGCTCCGCGCTTTAAATAATCTGATTTCGCCGCCGGCGGCCAAAGGGTCCGCGACCCTTTCGAATCCCTAATGGTTTTAAGCTAAAATCTTGTAAACAGTCATGCAGCTCATTCCATATCAATAACAATTTTTTTATGCATGGAGGCGAAGCCCCGCTAAAAAATTTGGGGATTCTTAAACCCTTTTATCAAAAGGGTTTAAGGCCCCCGGCAGGCCTTAGAGTCGCTTAACGAAAAGCTTTGCTTTGAGTTTTAGCGATCTGTTGAGAGCAGAGATGCCGTCGGAGACATTCTACACCAAAATTTCATCAAAACTGCGTTATAAGATCCCGCGAAAGTTCACGGTAGACATCACTGAGCAGAACCACGCCGATGATTTTTCCGCCTTCCTGCACCAGAGCCCAGGAACGTTTTTTCTTACGGAAAATTTCCAGCACCACCAGCATGGGATCGGTCGGCTTGAAAATAGCCACATCCTCTTCAATGTGTTCATCAAGGGAGGCTGAACAACTTGCCGTACCTGCCCTTTTGAATGCGCGATCCCAGTCAGTTTCACCGGTCAGATTCAGATCTTCGTCCTTGAGCACAAGGTCTTCCACTGCTTTGAACATGCTCCAGACCGAAATGACTCCCCGCAGTTCCCCGTTCTTTTTAAGGACAACCACAACATTGTTGTCGGGCGAAGCCTTCATGCCTTCCCGCAATACGGTAATCCCTTCGGCCAGACTTGCGGACTCGTCAATGGAGACAAAATCCTCATGCATCATGTCCCAGGCTCTTTTTCTAAGCAGCATCAATATCTCCTTTTGCAAAAAATAATTTTTAACCGGTCATCGGCCGTTGCAAGCAGTCATTCTGGACAGTTAAATCATATTACCGTGTTTTACGCAAAAAGATTTAATCAAAATCGGCCAGTAACGGGCCTACGTGTATTCCGGCCACCACAGGGTTTTCCATGTAGCTCTGGCTGATGCGCCAATACGCCTGATGCAGGTGAGCGGAGGTAATACCGTTGCGCATGGCGTTGTACGCTTCCATGAAAGCAGCCAGATGATCACACAACTTCAGCAGTTCCCCGTCCTTGGGGTCATAACAATCGTCATTGTAGCGGGAATCCAGTTCCTCGGTGCTGATCTTCTTGACAAAACCGCCCACAACGGCCTGGGCATTGAATTCAGACCCGGTATCAAACCCCAGAAAATAGCCCAGCCTTGCGGCAATATCCTCATAACCGTTTTTCAGGAGAGGGATCATGATGCGCCGCTGCATTTCCTCGTCTTCATATTCCCGTATCAGCTCGCCGATTGTCGGGTCGGATTTTTTAACCGGAGAGATTATGTCGCGGGTCAGCAGCTCCGGCAGATCGTGAAACAGGCCCGAAAAAAAATTGTTCTGCCTGCGCGACGGACAGGCACCCTTTTCCAGACTGAAGAACCAAGCGAACGTGGCCACAATGAAAACATGTCCGAGCACCGATGTTTCCGGAACCCGGGGGGTCTGGGACCACCGGGTCTGGAACCTCAGCCTTCCGCAGAGATCGGCAAAACGCCCCAGAGGAGTTGATTCGGAATTCAAAAGCTGACTGACCCCGGAAATATCCGAATAATTGTCCAGTCTGTCGATGAAACTTCGTTCAATACCGGAGACTTCCTCATCCGGCTGGTTAAGCAGCTTCAGAATCTTGAATTCGGAATAACTGGCATACAGGTGTGCAGCCTCCAGTATCCTGCGCGCCGGGGATCCTTCGCCGGGATTAAGGTGGTACTCGGTCAGCCGGTCCCAGAACTCCTTGCCCAGAGGCATCAGCCGGGGCCTCAGCTGCTTGAGAACCCACTTGGAAAGTTTGCGGTAATGTTCAGGATTTTCCTTGATGCGGTAAAAGACAGGCGGCTTGATGTCAGTGATGACCATACGGAAAAGATATTCAAAAATACCGCCCTCAACAATGCTGTCACCAAGAGCGTACTTTTCCCTGGGTTCCATTCCATCGCTGTTGAGCACAAAAAGAATCCAGGCCGCAATCATCTTATGGGCCTGCTTATCCACCTCCATGAGTTCCATGGGGCGGAGTTTGTCGTTCCACCTTTTCATGAACGACCCGGAAAAGATCAGCTGTAACAGGCTCTTGCGAATAATCGGCATTGATTTCCCCTACTTTTTGTGTTTTCCGCGTTCATGTTTCACGATTTCAGCACGTCAGTTTACAGGAATCTTGAGGAACGGACAGACTGAACTCTGCGGGACAAACTGCCCCATCTTCACCGGCCCGGTACAGATTTCCGGCATCTCGCTGCGCAGGAACGCTTCCGGCGTCTCTATCAAGGCCGTGGTTATATCCAGTTTTCTGCAGAAGACCTCTCCCCAGTTGGTGCCGTAAACCAGATGCACCTCCCTGACCTTCTTATCCTCTCTCGGCGAACAGAAATTCAGTATGAAAAAGGCCCGCACCACCTGCTCCGGATTAAGGGCTTCCTCCACCGGGGTTTTGAACACCTCCTTGAGAGGAAAAAACTGCTCCAGACTATCAAACAACCCGATCAGTTCCCTGTCCCTTACCGGTGCGGACGTCATATCCGTGCGCATTTTCATATCATTGTGATACAGGCCGTTAAGAACTACCCACACCAGCATGGAAACAAGGTCCCGGCCGGACTCGATAGGAATATGGCTCACCCTTGTCCCGGATTCATCCGGATATTCTCCCTGCAGTTCCCAGACCGCTCCCTTGCTTCTGGTCACGATCAAGGTATCAAAAAAAGTTGTGCGTGATCCGGGGAGAGAGATGCGCTCAACTTTATGTCTGCGTTTGGCAAAATTTGAAAAAATAACCCTGCCGAGCCGTGTCAGGTCCTCCGGGGTTATAGCCGATCCGGCCTGAGCGTCCTGTCCTTCGCGGACCTTCATATAGGTCTTGATCATGAACTGGTTGATTCTATCTCCGAGCGCCACGACAGACCTGAAATCAGATAATCCCTTGAATCCCTTTATGTGCCCGGGGCTGTCCTTGCCTGCCAGTCCGGAGGCAAATTCGATTATTTCCCTTTCCTCCGGACATGCGGGGATTGCATCGAGTTCCTCTTTTCCGAGCAGCCCGCACTTCAGACGCAGAGCCATGGCCGTCAGCCAGGTGTACTCCGGGGCGCCCCTTGATGCATAAAAATCAGCCAGATCTCGATAAAGCAGCATGTAGGGGTCTACCCGCCTCAACCGACGCATTCCGTTAAGGAGATTCCTTTTTATACTCTCGCAGAGAAGCGGACGGCCTTCTCCTGAAATATACATTTCCAGCAGCCCGAACTTCATTATGGATTTGAAGGGACTCTTCACCCCTTTTACTATCTGCCACAGGGATGCTCCGAAAAATTCTCTGGCCGGAATATGGGGAACATTGCCGAGATCCACAAAATAATCCCGCCCGCACAAGGCCGCGACCTTTTTGGAAGCATCGGCATAAGCGGTATCGTCCGCCTCCGGGGGAGTGAACCACCAGAGCGGCGGTGTTCCGGCTATAAGCAGGGCTGTGCGGTAAAACTCCTCCTTAAGGAGGGCGCTCTGCGCCGATCCGGAACTTTCCTCATCACTCAGCCCGAACCTGTTTTCACGCACCTCACGGACATCCATAACGAAAAAATGCACCTCAAGACCGAAATCCCTATCCGCCCAGTCTTCGATAGCCCGCAGTTTGAACTGCAACCGCTCCCGGCTGTCCCCCCTGCTGCCGGAAAAATCACAGCAGACCCAGCAGTCCAGGTCCGAATCAGGGGATTGCGCAATTGTCCCCGTACTTCCTATGGACATAAGAGCCTCCACCGGAACAAAGCCCCCGGTCGGGCTCTCCACTTTCACATCCCCGAAAAGTCTGCTCAGAGAATTAAAAACATCAAGATCCGGATAATACCCTTTAACCTTGGAGGAAGCGCAAAGCTCCTCCATACCACCGGCCTTTTCAAAGACAGTTGTGTGCAGCAGGGCAGGAAGAATTTTTACAAACTCGGCACATTTCCGATTCATCCTTGTGCCGGACCACGCCAGTCGTCGATTATTGTTCTCGGAAAAGCAGCCGTGAGCCCGCTGAATGTCTTTCAAGGCAAACCAGAGTCTTACGGCCTTGTACTGCACGGCCTGCCGGTACTGATCAGCCTCACCGCTCCCTTTTACTTTTTTCTTGAGCCTTTCCCGTACTCCCAGTCTCTCGGCCAGAGTTCTGTTAACAGCCTTCAGCAGTTCGGAATTACCCGTTTTAATATTTAAAGCCTTCATTCCGAATGTTGAACACTCATCAAACCTTACGCTCCAGGCCTCTCCGGAAAGGAAAAAGGACTCCGTGAAATCGCTGTTACCGAAATATATTCCTTTGAGATCCGACCTGTAAAATCGGACATCCCGCAAGTCCGCCACATCAAAACTGCAGCAGTGAACTCTGGTCCGGCAGAAAAAAGCTCCGGGGGCGGCAACAAACTGAAATGAACATTTTTCCATAACAGCCATGCAGAACGTGGCCGAATCAAAGTGAGAGCACCGGAAACGAACGGACTCAAACCTGCATTCATAAAACAAGGCCCCGTGCATGGAACTGGCGCTGAAAGAACAGTTCTGGAAAACGCATCCCGAATAAGAGGCACCAGAAAATGTACACGCTTCAAAGGAACAGTTGAGGAAACTGCACTTTTCCATGAACGATGATCTGAAATCGCAGGCGGCAAAGGAACAGTTACGAAAAACAATTTCCCTGCCCCTATTCTTCCAGCGGTTGAGCTTATGAATCTCCTGATTGGTTATCTGCCCGCCGGTGTAGATATCCTGAATACCGTCGTCTCCATCTTCCTCCTTGCCGAAAAAACTGCTGATTCCGCTGTTGCTCTTTTTTTTCATTATGTTCAGAACAATGGGCGCGCCTACCCGGATAAAATCCTCTCCCGGCATTATCAGCCCTTCACCCATTTCCGGTTGCGGGGGTTCCGGCAGTGCTTCGCGGTCAAGAATTTCCTTCAATTCCTGATAAAGTGTGTTCTTTTTTTTGCTGCGTGATTTTTTAAGGACAGAAGAAAGGATGGCACCGAAGCAATGAGGGTCTTCATCGGAAAGAGTTGAAAAAACGGTGGAAACAACAGGAAGATGAAATTCCTTGGGAATGGAATTCATGAACTGGGCAAAATTCTTGGAGCTGAGCAGAGGAATCCTGTTAACAAGTTCGGCTCTTGTCTGGGTTGATTCATTGAATATACGTGAAAAAATCCTCCCTCTGCGCTTGCCGCCGAACTTGGCGATAACATCCATGGCTGCCCTGGCCAGGAAAATGGAAGGAGACATGGCCAGGGGAACTATCTGCTTCAGAGTCCTGTCGTCCAGCTCATCGGCCAGTCTTTCCACAGCCTCAAGGACCTTTCTCATAATCACCGGGTCCATGGTGCGCAGATGAAAGGCCACATCCAGAATCAGTTCCTTTTCCGGATACGAAGGCATGTTCTCTGCGCAGGTACTTATCTCGTCCAATGATTCAGGTGAATTGAGACTCCTGCGGCAGCCTGTGCCGAAATTGCCCCGCATGAAACTTTCCAGCGATGTAAAGGTAAGCTGCCCCTTGCGGGTTCCGTTCTCCCGGAAAAAGGAAGCCGCCTCTCTCAATTCCATGGACGAGGCCTTCTTCAATACCGAACGCGCAAATTCGACCCTTTTGGCTGCAGGCTCCGGATCAAGAGCGACCATCCTGTCGGCAACAGCTATGGATACAGGGGCGGGAGTCTTATCAAACCATTTCTGTACACTGGAAAAAGTCAAAAGCCTGTTGCAAAGCAAATACGCTGCCATTGTCCTGCCGCAGACTCCCATGCGGGAAAGGACATCAAGACAGATATCCGGGACAGAATCCTCTTCTTCCGAAGAATAGAGGGAATTAAGTCCTTCAGCTTCATCAGTTTCAAGTGATTTCAGGGCCATGCCGTAAAGCAGAACAGCATACCTGCCTGACCATGAAACATCCCCGGAACTTTCCGAGGCACCGGTCCTTTCTTCGATTTTTGCGCGCAACTCCTTGAGCTGCCTGACCTCGGGAGGGTACAGGTTCAGTCTGCGCAACTCTCTGAGCAATGTGTCCTGGGTTTTCTGTGCTGCCATAAAACATTTTTCCGGCACGAAACCTAAGGCCCGTGCCGGGTTGATAGCGATTAAAATTTATCCTGATCCCATACCCCGTTAATACCCTGTCAATTGTTGCAGTTTTCCTCTGATCTCGTCAACAAAGCTATACATTCAACATGGGAGGTATGCGGAAACATATCCACAGCGGAAAAACAATCGAGATCATAGTTATCCGACATGGCAAGAACGTCACGAGCCAGTGTGGCCGGATTGCAGGAGATATAGAGCACCTTTGCCGGGCCGATCTGCAGAATCCTCTGCAAAGCATTTCCCGGAACTCCATTGCGCGGAGGGTCCACGACAACGATATCAGGGACCGGCATATTACTCGGGAAATCCTCTTTTCTGGCAAGGTTGCCGACCATATACTCCGCATTTTCAACCCCGTTTATCCCGGCGTTATCTCGCGCGGAAAGGACAGTCTCCTGTGAAGCCTCTATTCCGATAACCTTTTGCACATCCCGGGCCATAAACAGCCCTATCCCGCCGGAACCGCAAAAAAGGTCGTAAACAACATCTCCGGGCACGGGAGAAGCAAGCTCCAGGCTGCGCCTGAACAGAATTTCCGCACCGGCCGAATTAGTCTGGAAAAATGAATTCGGGCTGATCCGGTAATTAATGCCTACCCCATCGGCACGGAAAAGCTGCTCGGTAATAAAAGGTTTTCCGGAAAGACTCACCTGCTGTTCGCCGGTAGCCAGATCAGCGCGCCCCCTGCGGGTTGAATGGGCAAAACTCGCCAACTGCGGGACATGCTCGAAAAGCTCTTTCTCAAGCCCGGCGACATGTTCATGGGATTCAGCCGGAGCAGTAATCAGGTGCACCATGATTTCTCCGGTCGCGCGGGCCACGCGGACAACCAGCTTACGCCAGTATCCGCCCTTGCCGTGCATGTACGCCCCGACTCCGGTCTTCGCGCAATACGCACGGACCAGTCCGGGAATCCCGGCGCATGATTCCGGCAGAAGAGGGCAACGGGGTACGTTCAGAACTTCGGTTTCCGAGCCTGTTTTCTTGAATCCCAGTTGCAGTGAAGGACCTTGCCCGGAAAAAGAAAAATCAAGCTTGTTTCTATATCCGAAAGTTTCCGGTGAAGCTATGGCCGGCTTGCCCATTCCCGGAGTCTCCGGTGAAACCCTGCCTATGCGCTGCAGAGTTTCGCTGACCTGACGGCCTTTCCAGTACAACTGAGCATCGTAGGTCATATCCTGATGGCTGCAACCTCCGCAATCGCCGAAAAGAGGACAGGAAGGTTCACACTCCGACTCGGAATTTCTCAGCACATCCAGTCTGCGGGCTTCGGCGAACCTTTTTTTCAGCCCGGTAATTTCGCAGCGGACTTTCTGGCCGGGAACAGCCCTGTCCACGAAGACGGCCAGTCCGTCATGCCGGGCAATCCCTTTACCGCCGAAAACCAGCGATTCAATCTCACACTCTATTACACTTCCCGGCTGAAGCGGGCCGCTGTATTTACTCATAATTGACAGTTCTCCTTTTGACGCTATATCTTCCGCCGATGATTGGCAAAGCAACAGCGCTGGAATCGGTATTGCGGAAACTTGGCAAGCTTCCCGTGGGGCACTGCATAGACCTGCGTACATATAAACGCAACCGTTCTCTTCTGATACTGAATACAGGCAACGGATGCTTCCGAATCCACCAGAACGGTTATGAAAATGCAATCCATGAAGCTGCTCCTGAATCCATTCGGAAAATTTTAAAGACATTATTCAAAAAGGAATTCCCGCGCAGCAATAAGATACGCATATATGAACTTGGACAATTCACGGACAGCATGCTCGACAGAGAGATGAAAAAGCTGTGACCGTCTTGTCTTGCAAGAAAATTAAAAAGTGCATAATGGTATCATGCCTGATACTTACTATACACGGCAGGAGAAATAAATGACCAGACTTGTTTTCCTTATGCAGTTGGCAGTTTTTCTGATCCTCGCGGTTGGTTCCGCCCAGGCACAGGAGACGGAAACCGTTCCATCTGCCAATGCCTCGAACGCTTCGGCTGTTGCCCAGCCCGCTCCCCCGGTCATTCAGGCCGACTATAAGGAAGAGGGCATAGCCTCATGGTACGGAGAAAAATTTCACGGAAAGGTCACCGCATCCGGTGAACCGTACGACATGGATAAACTCACTGCCGCCCACAACTACCTTCCGCTTGGCGTAAAGGTGACCGTTACCAACCTCGACAACAATAAAAGTGTTGATGTGGTCATAAATGACCGCGGCCCATTTGTTCCGGACAGAATAATAGACCTCTCCCGTGCTGCCGCAAGGGAGCTTGATATCGTTGATTCCGGCAAAGCCAGAGTCCGCATCGAACCCTATCGTCCGGCACCGGCAGCACTGCCTGCCGAAACTGCAGCACCTGCGGCACCCGTTATACACAAGCTCTACGGAGCGTTCTACATTCAGGCCGGAGCCTACAAGGTCAAAGACAACGCAGAAAGACTCATCAAAAGACTGAACAAAGCAGGATTCAGCAACACGCGCATAGTCCGGATAGTCACTGACAGTGCCCAGATTTTCAAAGTTCAGGTAGGCATGTACAAGACTCTTGCCGATGCCCGCAAGGCCCACGGACAGATGGGTCCCGGATTTCCCGGAACGTTCATACTGGCCGATGTTATACAGGATTAAGCGGGACAGCCTCCCCCCCTTAACGAACCTCGAAAACAAGCGAATCGGACCGCCCGGAATCATCGGTAACAGAAATGCGGTGGTTTCCCGGCCCTATTTCAGCAAAAAGACGTTCTTCCGCCTTTCCCTTGCAGATCAATCTTCCGTCCAGAAACCAATACAGGATTCCGCAGTCCGGACCGGCCTCCGCCTTCAGGGCAATTTTCTGAAAGCTCAAAGGCGTATCACCACGCAGTAGATACGGAGTGTTGGCCGCAGGTGAAATGATATGCGGAGCCGTGCCGGCCGGGATAAGGTCGCAGTCCGGGGCCATGGGCGGCATCTGCGGGACTTCAAGATTGTTTTCCCTGCGCCAGTGGGCAAGGTTGGGTGGTATTGTTCGGATTATTTTCCGCTTGATGCCCGGCCTGTCCAGACATTCACCGGACAGGCGATACCCGGTCCGGCCGTCCACAAAAATCTGTCGGCACTGGTCGCATGGATGAAGCACGGTTTTGCCGGACAGTATCCTCATACGGACCCGTTCCCCGCAAAAAGGTCCGGGCAGTTGATGGCTGTGGGCACAGACCTCCACTTCCGATATTCCGGCCCCTTCCGGCGGAGCAGGAAGCTTTCCTCCCGGCGCGGCCAGCCGCAGCAGATCAAAAAGCAGCGGACCCGCATGAACGGCACCGGATATCCCCTTGCGCGGCCTGCCGTCAGGGTTGCCCACCCAGACTCCGACAGCATAATCTCCCGAAATTCCAACCGCCCAGGCATCGCGATGCCCGAAAGATGTTCCGGTCTTCCATCCGGCCTCAGGCCTGTCGCGGGTCAGCATCCAGGTATCGTTCATATCCGGCCTCGTGACCGATGAAAGCATATCCAGCACCAGCCAGGACGCTTCCGGTGACAGCAACTGCACGGGAGTCGGACCATTACCGGAAACCAGTTTCAGAGGTCTATATCTCCCTCTGTCCCCCAGGCAGGCATAAAGATCGGTAAGATCGGTAAGCCGCACTTCGCAACCGCCCAGAGCAAGCGGCAGTCCGTATTGCGCCGCAGTTCTGTCCAGAGAACTCAAGCCCCCTTTACGCAACAGGACCAGAAAATCTTCCACGCCCGCCAGAGCCAGAGTATTCACGGCTGGAACGTTCAATGATTTCGCCAGAGCCTGCCGGACTGTGACCTGTCCGCTCCAGGTGCGATCATAATTTTCCGGCGAATATCCGGAATAATCCACCGGAACATCATACAGAAAAGTATCCGGGACCATTTTACCCCGATCAAAGGCCAGCGCATACAGAAAAGGCTTCAGCGTGGAGCCCGGCGAACGCAGTGTTTCGGTCAGATTGATGGCTCCACCGTATCCGGTTTCAAAAAAATCAGCCGAACCGACCAGAGCTCGAATCTCGCGGGTGGGAATGTGGATGATGACGCAGGCGGCATTGTCTATATCCTGCGTACGCAAACGGGCAACGTGCGCCCGGAGCTTTTCCGCAGCGGCCTGCTGCAAAGCGGAATCGAGAGTTGTGTCTATTTCAGGCACCCGTCCTTCCCGCCTTACGGCCATACGGCAGAAATGGGGCGCTTTCAGGGGAACCGGGGTAATCCTGTCCGGCAGCGGGAGTCTGATGTTTCTTTCCACCTCTTCTGCCGGAAACTCTCCCTTTTGCGCCAACTGGCGCATGACCTTGTTGCGACCGGCCAGCGCCTGTGCAGGATTACGCAGAGGATCATAATAGACAGGACCGCGGGGAAGAGTTGTCAGCAGAGCCGATTCGCCCAATGACAGAGTCTTGGCGTCGTGTCCGAAGTAAAAATGAGAAGCCGCGGCAACGCCTTCGATATTACCCCCGAACGGCAGCATGTTCAGATATATTTCCAGCAGTTCGTCATTGCTGTGGTGCAGTTTAAGCTGTACGGCCCGGAATGCCTCGATGATTTTTGCGAAAAAGGTTCTCTGCCGGGGGGCTGCCATTCTGGCAATCTGCATCGGGATGGTCGAACCGCCGGACACCACCCGACCAGCAGCAATATTGGAGACGGCTGCACGCAAAACGGAAAAAGGATTTACCCCCGGATGATATTCGAACCAGCTGTCCTCGGAAGCTATGAGGGCCTTCTTAAAAACCGGCGAGACGTCCGCAAGCGATGTCCTCATACGCCGGGCGCCGTCCGGCGGCAGAAAAATACGCAGAACCTCGCCGTTTCTGTCCTTCACCACCGTGGCTACAGGCTTGTGAAGACTCTGCTCCGGAAACGGGCAGGCGAAATCCAGCACAAAAAAAACGGCGACAAGGAAGAAAACAATCCCCGCCGCCACTGCCATTTTCTTTGCGCCGCCCTTAAGCACGCAATTCCTCCCGCTCATGATTCAGTCACAGTAAATCACTGCAAAGGTTTATCGTCTTTATCTTCCGGTTCAATGTCGATCACGCCGTCAATTTCCTTGTGTGACTGATCCCGGTTGGTCCAGGCGGTGAACTCGGTATTATGATAAGCGACATGGACGTTCGGCTTTTTCATCATTTCCTCAAGCTGCACCCTGAGCCAGCGCTTAAAATATCCACGGGTGAACGGGAAAAGCAGCAGTAGACCGAAAACATCGGTAATGAAACCGGGAGTAAGCAGCACAAGCCCGGCCACAAAAATTATCACGGCGTCCAGAATATCTTCGGCGGGCATTACGCCTCTGTTGAGATTCTCCTGCACTTTCTGCATGGTCGCCGCACCTTGCGAACGGGCCAGCCAGGCTCCGACAAAAGCGGTCAGCAGACACAGTGCTATGGCGTTGAGAGTGCCGATTCTGGACCCTATCTGCACCAGCAGGTAAAGGTCGAAAAGGGGTACCACTACAAGGGCGATAAAAATTTTTGCAAACATTAAAAAATAAACTCCGTGCGTTGTTTCATTGCTGGACGTTCTGGAAGATAGTCCAGTATCTTTTTATATTAATATGAATTTATTTGATAAATTTGGTCGTTGGGACATTACTTCGATATTTTCAAATATTTTTGAGGGAAACGGTTCCACGATTATTATCGGAGTACTCTAGGGGGAAAATGGAAAATTTGCGATGATTATTTGAGATATAGGAGTAAAGGTGAGCGAGACACTGGTCGCGTTGCGTATGGGGCATGTATCGGATTCCTAATTCTGGTGCCGCAGGTTCGATTCCTGCTGGGGTCAACATCTAGTACAAAACCAGTATAATATTAACGTGTTAACTCATTATTTAGGTTAACCCGTTTCTGCGTTTATTTGCGGTTTTTTTGGGGTGCTGCCAACCTTTGGTGCCAACCGGGGTTGGATAAGTAACATTGTGGTTGTTATTATAATTCAGTTGTTCGAGTAGAATTCTTCCTCCAGTTTTTGGTGTATAGGACCTTGTTTATTATTCCTTTTTAGTATGTTGATTGAAATTGTTATTTTGGGTATCTCATTTAAAAGGTTGATAACCGATGAATTCATAGAAGTATAACATTAAAATTTTATATAGTTGTGTTCTTATGACTCTTGAAGAATTAGTTCCTAAAATTATGCAATTTACTAATGCAGATGGCAATCAACGAGCTGCAATTATTAACAGTCTTGCCAAGAATAGAGTCAATCTAAGTGAGTCTCAGTTAATTTCTCTGTCATCTCGAAAAGAAGGTTTTATTCGGCGTACTTTGGGACTGACAGTGAAGCCTCCCGTATCTTTACGAGTCATACATGCTAATAACATAGCGGAAATTGTTGTTGAAGCTGATGCTATGCATTTAGTTGATAATTTTGTAGATAAACTATTGAAGAATAAATATTCAGAAAGTGATTATGACAAAATCAGGAGTGTTATTGAGAGCAGGATTGAGACAAACATCCCTGTGCATGTTTTTAATATATTCATTAACCGGAAAATTGCTGAAAAGAAAATAGAAGTTATAAACACAATTTCCAAAGACAAATATGGACGTGTTAATTTGGAGTCACTTGTTAGAACCGTTTTCGGCCAAGGCGGTATGTGTAACCGTGCTTCAATTTTAGATTTATTAAAAAATAATGCTTTGGTTGCATCCGAACAAGAAGCATATTCGCTAATTTTTAAAGAAAAAAAGAGGGTAAATAATAAACTATTTGAACTAGAGTTAGAAGATGTCGAAGGTGCTGAAGCGGATAGTTTAGAAGACTATCGCAATATGCTAGAAAAAATAAGCAAAATTCTAGACAAGAATATTTCACAAGATAAAAACAAATTTACTTCTGCTAGCTTGTCAACAGAATCTGCAGAATCTAAGACAAATATGTTTATTTTTAGTACTGACGATTCGTCTGTGTCTCACATCAATTATTCTGATACTCCTCATCAAACGAAGCATTCATCGGCTAGTAATTGTCAAGTAGGCAAGTCATCAAGCTGGGAAACTTTGTATAATGGTGAGCTATCATTGCCTGTTACTTATTGGGTTTTTGGAATTGTCCCAAGTTTAATTATTAATGCACTTTCTAAAACGATTATTCTGAATGTCTCTTATGGTGCCTATCTGTTTTTTATGCTAGCATCGGCAACTTATACGTATTTTATTGGTGTAGGAACTTGGAGAAGTGCTACGAAGTATAATGGGCCTAGATTTTGGGCTATTTTAGCCAAGATATCAGTCTGTTGCTGGTTTATTTCTTGTGCATTAACACTGTTTATTGTTCTTCAAAGTTTATCGAATTAAAAGACTCAAACGTTCTGGAATATAAGCATCAACCCCATGAAGACAAGCAGGGTCATGACCATTCTCTTGTAAAAATCTTCCGGAATGCGACCGGAAATCCTGTTGCCCAGATAAGTCCCTGCAACAATGGGCAGCGCCGAAACCAGAAACAGCTTGAACACATACATGGTCGTCATTCCGCTCACCAGATGTCCGAATGCGGCCATGGCTCCGGCAAACAGAAAGAACCCGACCAGGGTGGCCCTGAAGGTATCCCGGTCATATCCGCGCATGGTGAGGAAAATTATGGTCGGCGGTCCACCGGCGCTTATGGCCGAATTTATGGCCCCGGTCAGGAACCCGGCCGGATATCCCCATCTGTCTCCCAGACGCAGCCTTGCTGATTTTCCCCGCAGTGAATACAGGGCAAAGCCGGTAACCAGTAACCCTAGCATCAAACGCAAGGTATAGCCGTCTACTTCCTTCAGGATAAGGGTCCCGAAAATGACTCCGGGCACACATCCCGCCACCAGCGGCATTATCCGCCGGAATTCAAGGCTGTCGCGCAGCTTGTAAGCCATATTCATATTGATAAAAACTCCGCACATGGTGCAGGCAGGGACAGCTACCTTGATGTCGACCACGTAGGCCAGAAGGGGCATGGCGATAAGGGCGGCGCCGAACCCGGTTATTCCCTGCAGGAATCCGGCGGCAAAAAAAATGACAGGAACAGCGGCAAAGGGAGACATGGCAAATCCTTTTTCAGGATTGAACTTCCGCGCCGAAAGGCGGGAACGAAGACTATTTTTTGCGCAGGGTGAGGAGGACCCTCTCGCCGGGAACAGCTTCTTCGGAAATGATTTCCGAATTCCTGACCCGCGCAATGGTCCTGATTTTGGACAGCTGGTCCGGTGTGGCCTCCACCTGGACGGTCATACCGGACTGCAGGGACTGAAGACGTGAACTCGTCTTCAAAAAGCCCGATCAGCAGTCTTCCCAGCAGAGGATTTTTTCATTGCTGTTCATGGCAGAACCGAAAAGGCCGGACTCCCATCGGAAGCCCGGCCATGCAATCTTATTTCTTGTTTTTCAAGGCTTCCTGAAGCTTATCACCGAGCAGACCGCCGAATCCGCCGGTATCGCCGGAGGAAACGGTTTTGGGGGCCGCTTTGCGGGGGGCCTGCTTCCTGGGTGCCGCCGATTTTCTGGGAGCTTCGGCCTTGGCGAACTTTTTCCATTCGCCGTCATCATCACTCTTGACGGCCTCTCCGGCAGTAAGGGTCACCTTGCGATCAACGGTGTTGATTTCCTCAATGGAAACAGCGACTTTATCTCCGGGCTTGAGTGCTTCAAGCTCGGCCTGTTTGCCGGAACGGCTGATGCGGGACATAGGCAGCAGACCGGTCACTCCGGGAGCAAGGTTGATGAAAATACCGAACTCAGCCCGGTTTTCAACAGTACCCTCAACTTCCTGGCCGACTTTGAAGCTGTCTGCAACATCAAGCCAGGGGTCTCCGGCCGCGTCCTTCATGGAAAGACTGATGCGGCGTTTCACAGGATCAATATCCTTGATCATCACTGCAACTTCCTGACCGGGCTCGACTTCATCCTCAACCTTGTGGACTCGCTTGGTGTAGCTCATCTCGGAGATATGAACCAGACCTTCAATGCCGGGAGCGATCTCCACAAAGGCACCGAAATCAGCACAGCGGACAACCTTGCCAGTAATCTTGTCTCCGGCATTGAACTTTCCTTCCGCCTCATCCCAGGGGTCAGCCTGAAGCTGCTTGAGGGAAAGGCCTATTTTGAGGCCCTTTCCATCCTGACGGGGCTCAATGGAAAGCACACGAACGGTAACCTGATCTCCGGGCTGGACTATATCTTCGGGTTTCACGGTACGGGACCAACTGAGTTCGGAGACATGGACCATGCCTTCAACGCCGGGAGCAAGCTCCACGAATGCGCCGAAAGGCATGAGTTTGGTCACTCTGCCCTCAAGAACCGCATCGGGCTTTACATCCTGTACAAACTGTTCGCGAACTTTTTCCTGCTCCTGTTCCAGAAGAACTCTGCGGGAAACAACGATATTGCGACCGTTTTCTTCGAACTTGATGATCTGAAAATTGTGCACGGTGCCCACAAAGCTTTCTGCATCCTCAACAAAAGAGGTGTCGATCTGGCTTACGGGGCAGAACACCTTGCGGTGCATCATGGTGATCCGGAAACCGCCCTTGCATGTTTCGGCAACTTTTCCTTCCACCGGGACTCTGTTTTCATATGCTTCACGCAGCATATTCAGTCCACCGGCGCCGGACATGGCTTTGGAAAGGACGATTTCGTTGTTGTTCATGGAGATAACGTAAAGTTCTACGCTGTCTCCTTCTTTAACGGTCAGTTCACCTTCCTCTCCGGTCAGTTCATCACGGTCCACAACCCCGTCAACCTTGGACCCGGTGTCGATAAACACGGAATCCTTGGTTATGGAAATTACGGTTCCCTTGATCTGGTCTCCGACCTGAAGATTGTCGTTTGATTCAGACTGGAAGGCTTCAAACAGTTCGGCAAAGCTCTCTTCGCCATTGGTTTCCAAGTTTTTCTCGGACATGCTCTTGTTTCTCCTGGAGGGCAAATTGGTCCCGGCAGGGTGAATTTTATGGTGCCGGGGGACATTGGGAACCTAACGGGAAAAGAAGCAATTTTCAAACGATTTATTCAACTATTTTTTGCTGCGAAAACCCGAAAACAGCGGCCCCGAGAGCCCCGGTGAAATCCGGTTCGTCAGGAATAAGCGGCTCCACCTTCAAAGATTCTTTCAACATACTGACAACACAGGTATTATTGGCCACACCACCTGCAAAAACAAGCGGTTCGGAAAGTCCCACCCGGCCCAGCATATTCACTGTGCGCCTCACAATTGAACCGTGAAGCCCCAGAGCAATATCCCTCGGATTCTTCCCCTGAGCCATCAAAGAAGTGGCCTCGGTTTCCGCAAAAACCGTACACATACTATTGATCTGAAGCGGTTCATCCCCCTCAAGAGCGTATGCCCCGAACTCCTCAATGGGAATCTGAAATACAGTGGCCAGATGTTCGAGAAACTTGCCCGTTCCGGCAGCGCAACGGTCATTCATTTCGAACTTGGCAACACGCCCGCCGCCCAGCAGAGCAATGGCCTTGGTATCCTGGCCGCCGATATCGAGAACCGTGCGGGCTTCCGGGAAAAGTCTTGAAACGCCCAGAGCATAAGCCTTGATCTCGGTAAGGGATACACATTCTGCCCCGGTAAGCTCTTCCGTGACCAGCTTGCGCCCGTAACCGGTGGCGGAAATGAGTTTTACATCCACCCCGTCCAGAATTTTCGATATCTGCGAAGCCGGGTCAAAGGTCGTGGGCAGTCTGCGTTTAACAGCAACCTCACCACCGCTCAGAACAACAAGCTCCATTGAACGTGAGCCAATATCAATTCCTGCGATCATTTGTATATCCTTGGATTGTGGCACATGGGAAAATTAAGATGGGCCTTTGGAATCCCTAATAGTTTAACGTTATTATTTAATTACGTTTTGTCACACGAAGAGGCGAAGCCATATTAACAAAGTTTAGGATTCTTAAACCCTTTTCAAAGGGTTTAAGGCCCCCGGCGGGGCTGCCAGGGGCGAAATTAAATTTTCAAAAGCGCGAAGCGCACCAATCCTGCTCTTTACGAAATCATTTCGACAAAGGCTTCCACTCTTGTCTTGAGCTGTTCAACATCCTCCATGCTGTAATCGGTCTCAATCGCCAGCATGGGCAGGTCTGCATCAGCAAGGACTTTTTCAACTTTGAAAGCCTCGTGCGTGTAGGGCTGACAGAACATGAGCGAATAGTGGATAACCCCGTCAACTTTCGTTTCTTCGGCCAGTTTTTTAATGTTGTCCAGTCGTTCGGTATTGGGGGTGAAACAGGCGCAGTCAATTTTCATGTAGCGATCGCAGATGGCATCAATCATTTCTTCCACGGTTTCGCCGGATTCATCGACCAGATCGCGGGTGTTGCGAGTTCCGATACAGGACTCCTCGGCAACAACCACCGCACCGGAACTTTCCACTATGTAGGGCAGCTTCCAGTTGGGCACGGCCATGGGACAGCCGGAAAGCATGAGACGCGGAGTATTTTCGGGAACAATTCCTTCATTCGCGGCTATGCGTTCCTCAATCTGGTCGCAAAGAGCGTTGACGGAATTGGTGAAGCGGACCGGATCGTCATAAAAACTGACCTGGTTGATGAGCAGGACGTCACGGCCGGAAATGGGAGTCGGCACGGCGGCACGCAGGGTATTGAGACGCTGCAGGGCACGGCGCTTATCATTAACCGTCTTAACGGCTTTCTTCAGGGACTCGGCGGTGATCTTTTTCCCGGTAAGTTTTTCGAGCTCGTCTTTCAAACGCAGCACTTCGGCCTTCCAGAGTTCGCGATCTGATGCGTCCTTGCGCTGGGGAACTTCCATTACATACATGGGAGCCATTTCGGCAAAAGCCTCGTAGGCTTTCTTCTTGCCGTCACAGGTGGTCTCGCCGATGATCAGGTCACAGGATTCGGTATAGGGACAGATCTTGGCCATTTTGAAACCGATAAAGGATTTTATCAGGGCACAGGTGTTGCGGGGCACAACTGTTTCCGCGGCTTCGGTTCCGGCATCGGCTCCGGCACAAAGACCCACCTGAACCGCGTCCACGGCCAGGGAAAGCTCTTCGGGGACAAATACGCAGAACGTACCGACTATCTTGCGGCCTTCGGCCTTTGCATCCATGAGTTCCTTGATGCGCAGCCCGTGAACTTCGGAAAGCACAAAGTCCAGATATTCCATACCCTGCAGGCGACCCTGCTGGCTCATGTAAATATCGCCGTAAAACTTGCCCAGAACTTCAAGCAGCCCGTCGTGAGCAGCGATATCAAGGTTGAGGTTCTCCCACATTTCTTTGTAACCGGATTCAGACATCTCAGGATCTCCCTTTCTGTGTACGCTAAAGATTTTCGGGTCAAACTGTGTAAAATTAATCGCACGAAGCGAGTACGGCAAATCGAATTAACCTATTATAGTAGACTGAAACACTCTCTATTTCTGATAGCTGATCCCGAACACTGGCCTAATCGGCAGCATTGGTATAATTGAAAGCCCGAAAAACATTGAAACAGACTGCCGGTAATTTTCATGGGACAGTACCATTGCCGAAAGATGGGCATAGATTAATTCCCACGCCAACCGGACCAGACTACGACGAGGATTGATTTGAACAAGTCGGAAGCCGCTTTTTATACTGAAGGACTCAATCCGGGCCGGGAATTCAGCGCAGTCTATATGAACATGCGCAACCTGCGTTCTCTCCTTGAGAAATCACCTGACTCTGCGGACGATAAAACCGTACATGCTGTTTGGGACATACTGATAGGGGAACGCTTCAGCGACCAGCGCATGTCTCAGCTTCTCTACCGGGAATGCGCCAGAGCGCTCGCCGCAGTCGGCAAAGGATCAACGGACAGAAATCTTTCGCACAAGACACTCCGGCTTCAGGTTCAGGCGGCTTCATCCTGCAACAAATACCCTTCCATTGAAGCCTCCGGCGGTCTGGGGGGCCTGCCCTTTGAAACTGCTCTGCCGCAATCTCCGGAGCCCTTTTCCGGATTTGCCCCGTCCGTTGACTGGAATAATCTCCTGAAAGCTGCCGGAGCGGTAGGTGAACCAATTTTTTCAGGACGCAGCGCGATTATAAAGGCCGAGGGAGAAAACCGTATTTTCGCGGTGAAGATTCTCAGAAAATCGGAAACTCCGGAAGGACTTCATCTTGAAGGGCGCTGGATGGAGCGTCTTCAGAGTGAAGCGGAAAAATGCGGAGTCCGCTTCGACTGCCCACACCCTTACACCATAGCCGGGCACGTGGTGTTCAGGCTTACAAACCTGCCCGCCGATAGGCCGGGCAACCTGCACGAGCAGGCATACGCCATGGCCTACCACGCCCACAGCGATTATTTCATCTATCCGAATGACGACCGTGAGGGCAGGCGCTGCGAGGCCCCGGAACTGCTGGAAATAATGAGCCGCAATGCCTTTATCCTCGGACATCTGGCCGGAAAGGGCATCGTCCATGAGGCCCCCATCCCGCTTTTCCACAACCGGGTGCAGGCCACCCGCAGGACGGATCAGGGAGTCTACGAATGGCACCGGTTCGGAAGGCTGGACCGCTGGCTGGACTCGTGCCGCTACCCCAACTTCGGGCTGTCGGGACTTCGCGACTTTGAACATATGAAGGTAATGCAGCCGGGACGGGATTCATTTTACCGGGCCGTCGGCTCCCACTTCATCTCCATTCTGCTGGTACTTGGCAGTTGGTTCCGGGCTAAAAATCCAACACTCTGCGGTCTGGATGAAGGGGGAAATCCGATCGACGCCCGCCATCTGTTCGATGCAGCACTGTTCGAACAGGCCGTATCGGAATGCTTCGGCAGCTATTATCTGGGGTTCACCGGCAGCGTCTACAAAGGAGAGATAGATCTGCGCATCGGGAAACTGGTAGCTATAATGATTGATGAAATGGGCGTGGACCGCCACATGTTCGAATTCATGCGCGTCGTTGACCAGGACCTGCTGGAAGAAAATGAATTTCGCAGCTATCTTATTAAATGCGGTATGGACCCGGAAAAAGCCAGGGCCATGGAAAAAGGACAGGAAGATATCCCTCTGGTAACCGGGCCGCACCTTGGAGATTTCAACAGCACCATTTCATTGCCGGAAATTGTAACATGGTCGGCCATGGCTGCCGGATGCTGCATTGCCGGCAGAGCACTCGGGGAACGCTGGAAAGCCTAGGACCGCTACTTTAAAGTCAGCGCCCAGGACTGAATGCCTCGGGTGATTTCAGGATCGTAACCTTTATCCTGTGCAATCAATGCCGCGGCTTTTTTAGGATCAATGGCTTCGGCATTGGGACGCTTTGTTATCATGGCGCAATAGGAATCCACCGCTGCGATCAGTCTTCCTATGCTGCTTATGTCCCTGCCCGATTTCTTTTGCGGATATCCCTTTCCGGTCAACCGCTCATGATGCTCCATGACGCAGGCTTCTATTTCCTTGTATTTCAAATCCAGCTTGCCGAGCATTTCAAATCCCAGCATGGGATGTTTATCTATTTTGGACCGCTCATCGGTGGTAAGAGGCTTGGGCTTCTCCCGGATGAAAATCGGAATCTTGGTCATACCCAGATCATGGAAGAAGAGCCCGGCAGTCAATCTGTTGAAATGGTTGCGGGTAACCTCGCCCTTTGCAAAGGAATCGGACTTCTGATGAATGAACATATTCAATCCCAGAATTCCGCAGTTGACGCTGTGCCTGGCAAGGGAGTGCTCCTTGTGCAGTCTTCTGGCAAGGGCCTTTATGCGGTAGGGATCATTCCAGAGGTATTCCGTCAGGACCATCAGATCGGACCAGACCTTCTCCTTTACCACCGGAACCGGCTGATCGAAGAATTCGCCCAGACGCATGGTCAGGGCTTCCAGAAAAATATCGGCTATCTCCCGTTCCTTGAGGTTCCTGTCCACAAGCACAAGATCCAGCTGATAGGCAATGTGTTTGACATATACAGGATGGTCTTTACGGGAGACAAAAATAAGCCCCTCCTTGACGAGTTCGGCAAGCATATCGATGCGTTCCTTGCTCAGCCTCTCGCCAACCTTGTAATATGGGGCCACCCGCCCGACATCCTCCTTGAATATAAAAATATCCAAGGGAGGTCTGAACTTGTTGAAGCTCTGAAGAATATCGGAGCTTATCTGGTAGAATTCCTCGTTCAGGCCCTCCGGGACATCCATTCTGGCTTTTGCACTCATACTTGTTCACACCCCGATATAAAACAGCTTTAAGATATGCCCGCCCCGTCCAGAACAGGAGCGAGGCTGTTGATGTAACCCGGAAACACGACACTTCCGTAACAGATTCAGGTCAGTATGGGAACACCGTGTTCCCCAGCCTATAGCATTCATATGCAGATACGTGAAGACTCTCCGACACGGGATTATTTATTTAATTATTTTTTTAAAAATTTTCTAAATACTTTTTCATGCACTCTTCAGCTTTTCTAACCTCTGCATATATAAGCTGTTAGGGCTCTGAACGCGCACGAATCCTCACAAAAAGGGAACAGAAAGTACACATCCATTTACCGATGGGGTCTTGACTTTTTCCCCATTATACAACACAGGTGGTGAGACGGGGGGAAGTGGTGGTAGAACTGTGTGACTAGGTGGGAAAGATGAAATTCAGAGGTCACTCTCACAGAAGCATGGATGCCAAAGGCAGACTGATGCTCACACCGGAGTTTCGCGATCAGGTATACGCGGACTCTCCGGACGGTTGCGTGACCCTGACTATTTTCGAGGGAAACATCGTTGGTTTCACTCCCCCGGACTGGGCAATCCTTGAAGAAAAACTGACCGGTATCAAAAATCCGACCCGGCAGCTCAGAAATTTCATCCGTATCATCATTTCAGGCTCAGAAGCAGTTGTCCTTGATAAACAAGGACGCATCACCATCCCTTCCCATTTGAGGAAAAGCGGCAAGCTGGACAAGGACGTGGTTCTTGCCGGCGTCGGAGACAGATTCGAGATCTGGGACAAGCGGGAATACGAAGCCCTGCTTGAACAGGATTTTGACGATGTTTCCGCTGAACTGGCTGAATGCGGAGTAGAACTCCCCTTCTAGCGCAGACGCTTTACCTTCCCGCATTACAAGATTCATTCGTTTATTTATTTTTAAGCTTGATGTTTCAAGCCGTCACAGTTAACTACCGCTCCCCCCAGGAGTTCCCTCAAACACTGAAAACGGCTTGTGTCAGGACATTATGGAAAGCAAGGAAACCAGACCCGAAAGGGTTCACACATCGGTTCTGCTGAAGGAAGTCATTGAGTGGCTGGCCCCTAAACCGGGCGGTCTCTATCTCGACGGCACTCTCGGCATGGCCGGACATTCGAGCGCCATTCTGGAAGCTGCGGGAAAAGACGCGCAGCTTGCGGGACTGGATCGTGATGAACAGGCCCTTGAACTGGCCGGGACACGCCTTGAGCCTTTCGGAGAAAGGGCTCATCGGTTTCATCTTGCTTTCAGCAGATTCGAGGCCGCTCTGGACGAACTCGGATGGGACACCATAGACGGCGCAGTGCTGGATCTCGGTGTTTCATCCCTGCATCTGGACCGGGCGGAAAGGGGCTTCAGTTTCATAAAGGACGGCCCCCTGGACATGCGCATGGACCCTGCCGGGGGAATGCCGCCAGCATCATCAATAGTGAACAAGGGATCATACTCCGACCTGAACAGGATAATCAAAATGTACGGGGAGGAGCCGCTGGCCTCGAAGATAACCAAGGCCATCATTGCTGCCAGGGAAAAGGAAAAAATCACCACCACCCTGCAACTGGCGGCAATTGTGGAAAAGGCCTATCCGGCCAAACGCCGTGCACTGTCCCGGACGCATCCGGCGACCAAGACCTTTCAGGGCTTGCGCATAGCGGTGAACTCGGAACTGGAAGAACTGCGGACATTTCTGCAAAGGATTCCGGACAGACTCAGCCCGGGCGGAAGAATTGCGATCATATCCTTCCATTCTCTGGAAGACAGAATCGTGAAAAAGGCTTTCAAAGCTGCTTCCCAGTCCTGCGACTGTCCGCCCATGCAGCCGGTCTGCACCTGCGGCAAGGTCAAGCGACTTGAAATTCTGACCAGAAAACCGGTTCTGCCCACAGAAGAAGAAATGGAAACAAACCCGCGCAGCCGCAGCGCAAAACTGAGAGTGGCGGAAAGGACCGCCGAAAACGGGTGAGCCCTAAAATGAAAGGCGACTCCAAGGGAATGGCCATAGCACTGGCATTGACCATGGGACTGGCGCTGCTGCTGGGACTGGTTTCGGTCTGGTTCAACATAGAAAGAGTGGATCGGGCCTACGACCTGCGGAGAATGGAAAAAAGACTGGATGAACAGGAGGCGCTGGCCGCCAAGCTGGAAGTGGAGAAAAACAATCTGCTTTCACCCCTGCGGCTGCGGGAACTGGCTAAACAATTCGGATTCGGACCGGCATCGCAAGGCCAGATAAGGAGGCCTAGGGAAGCGGCGAAACCTTAAAACATCAGCGGGAGCTGGAAGTGGGAAAGAGGAAAAAGGAAAGCCTGAAGCAGAGCAGAAATAAACTGCTCTTCGTCATGGTCCTTTTCGCCCTTATCTGGGCAGGACTTCTCGGCAGAGCTGCATGGCTGCAGCTTTTCATGGGAAGCGACCTCTCGCGCCTGGCCTCCCGCCAGCATCTTGCCGCAGAGCTTGAACGCGGCGAACGCGGTTCCATATATGACCGCAACGGAAATCTGCTGGCCACCAGTGTGGAAGCCGCCTCGGTCTATATCCGTCCCGTGAAAGTCAAAGATGTCGGCGGAACCGCTGCAAAGTTGTCCCGCATACTCGGAATACCGCAGACGAAGCTGAGAAAAAAACTTTCCAGAAAATCAAATTTCATCTGGATCAAACGCCAGATCAACGACCGCATGGCGGCCAAAATCAGGAAGGCGGACCTGCCCGGAGTTTATCTGACTACTGAATACGTCAGGCTCTATCCCAACAATTATCTCGCCGGGCAGTTGCTGGGATTCACGGGAATAGACGGCAAGGGACTGGAAGGACTTGAAAAGGAATTCGACGGCAGGCTGGCAGGACGCAAGGCCCAGTTCGTAGTACAGCGAGATGCCTCCGGGCGCAGGCTTTATCTGGACGCCATGGGGCGGGAAATGGACATCAGGGGCAAGGATATCCACCTGACCATAGATTCCCATCTCCAGTCGATAACTGAAAACGCCCTGGCTGAAGCAGTAAAGAAATACGAAGGCAGATGGGGATCCGCCGTAGTAGTGGAAGTTGCCACCGGAGACATTCTGGCCCTGGCCAACTGTCCGAGATTCAACCCCAATATTTTCCGCACCAGTTCTCCGGATATCTGGAGAAACCGTGCGGCGCTGGACGTTGTGGAACCGGGATCGACCTTCAAACCTTTCCTTATCGCAGCAGCCCTGCAGCACGGAGTGGTGACTCCGGAAAAGCTGTTCGACTGCGAAAACGGACGCTGGGAGCTGCACGGAAAGTACATAAAGGACACGCATAAGGAAGGTTGGCTGCCGGTACACAAGATCATGCGCTATTCCAGCAACATCGGATGTGCCAAGATCGGTCTGGAACTGGGTGTGCAGAACTATCACAAATTCATCAGCGATCTGGGATTCGGGAGCAAAACGGGTCTGCCTCTGCCCGGAGACAGAGTCGGCATGATCCGACCTGCGGCGAAGTGGAACGAGATAGATCTGGCAGCAGGTTCCTTCGGACAGGGAGTCGGGGTTACCGCCCTGCAGATGGCCAAGGCCTATCTGGCTATTGCCGGCAAGGGAATGAGCAGACCGCTGCATCTGGTCAAATATCCCGACATGGAGGAAGAAAAACCCAAAAGGGTTTTCTCAGCTGAAGTGGCTGAAAAAGTTCTCTCCATGATGCGCGAAGTTGTGCAGGAAGACGGAACGGGAACAAAGGCCCGCATAAGCGGGACTACCGTTGCCGGGAAAACCGGGACCGCCCAGAAAGCGAACAGAAAAGGCGGATACGGGACTGAATATCTGGCTTCCTTCGTGGCGATGGTTCCGGGATACAATCCGGAATACATAATTTTCATGATGGTGGACGACCCCAAACCGAACCATTACGGAGGAACGGTTGTCGCCCCGGCGGTGAAGAAGGTCATGACCGAAACGCTGGCCTATTACGGCAAACTGCCCGAGCGCAGGGAGCCGACTCCGCTGATGGCTGTCGGAGAAACCGAATACACTGAAATGCCCAAGAAAGCCGTAAGGGCAACTCCTCTGCATTCGGAATCAAACGGCGCCACGGTCCCGGACCTGACCGGCATGCCCATTCGCAGGGCAATCGAAATTCTGGTCCAGAAAGGATTCGTTCCCAAGATCAAGGGCAGCGGAATGACGGTGACAAAACAACTTCCCGGAGCCGGAGTTAAATGGCCCGAGGAAAAAAACGCAGAAATGGTTCTCTGGGTATCCTGAGTACAGGCGGATTATACATGAATAAGGCATTTGACAAAATTAAATGGAACGCACTGCTGGACCTGGTCGCAAACGGCCTGATGGTCCGCACAGACTCCCGCGCCGTGTGCGAGGGCGAAGTCTTCGTGGCCATATCCGGCCCGGTGCGGAACGGGGAGGATTTCGTCCCCCAGGCCGTTGAAAACGGTGCGGCCTACGTCATCTGCGCAACGGAAACGGATACCGGAAATGCGGAACTTATCGTTCACCCCGATCCCCGCGAGGCTTTGGGGGAACTGGCTGCAGCATATTTCAACACCGCGGCGGGCAAAATCAGACTGGTGGGAATAACCGGCACAAACGGCAAGACCACAGTCTCCTACCTTGTGGAACATCTGCTTGCTTCCGCCGGAATTAAAACCGGAGTGATCGGAACAGTCAGCTACCGCTGGCCGGGTTTCGAGCAGGAAGCCCCGCTCACAACCCCCGGATGCTGGCAGTTGCACGAACTGCTCTCCCGGATGGGCGAGGCCGGGGTAGAGGTAGCGCTCATGGAAGTTTCATCCCATGCCCTGCACCAGAAACGCGTTGCCGGATTGGATTTCGATGCGGCGGTCATCACCAACGTGACTCAGGACCACCTCGACTACCACGGCGACATGGAAAGCTATTTCCAGGCCAAGTGTCTGCTTTTCAGCCACTATCCCAAGGCCCTGAAACGCGGAATAATAAATTTTGACGACCCATACGGCAGGCGTCTTCTGGAGTGCTATTCACCGAGCATAGGATTCGGTCTGGATACGGCCTGTGCGGCAGGAAACGAAAGCCTGTGCGGAGAAATGATCTCCTGCACCGGCAGCGGTCTGCACCTGCGCATAAGCAGAGGCGCTGAAAAATGGGAGATCGAGTCCGATCTCATCGGCAGGCACAACGGTTCCAACCTGCTCGCCGCTCAGGCAGTGGGCCTGCACCTAGGACTGACTCCCGGACAGATGGATGTCTTCAAGGGTTTCCACGGCGCTCCGGGCAGGCTGGAAAGGGTCCGCAACAACAAGGGACTCAATATTTTCGTGGATTACGCACATACCCCGGACGCCCTTGAAAATGTACTGCGCACCCTGAGAGACCTTGAGTTCAAAAGGTTGATCACCGTGTTCGGCTGCGGCGGGGACCGGGACCGCACCAAACGTCCGCTCATGGCCGAAGCGGCCTGCAGATATTCCGATGTGGCCGTGCTAACCTCGGATAACCCGCGCACAGAAGATCCGCTGAGCATTCTTGATGATGTACGTGCCGGTATCCGCGGCTGCGACAGGGTTATCGAGGATGTTGACCGGGCGGCGGCAATCAGGAAGGCCGTGGCAGAAATGACCGGGGACGATGTGCTGCTGGTGGCCGGAAAAGGTCACGAGACATACCAGATAATCGGAACAAAAAAACGGGACTTCTCCGATGCCGAAGAAGTAACCAAGGCTATCAAGGAGATATACGGTTGAAACTGACCTTGCGCGAACTGGAAGAACAGCTCCTGGGGAGCAGTGAGACACCCTCTGCCGAGAGCATCGAAATAGCCGCCGTGCGCATTGACAGCCGGCTGGTGAAAAAGAACGATGTTTTTTTCTGCATTGAGGGAGAGAACTTCGACGGCCACAATTTCGCCGCAGCGGCACTTGATGCCGGAGCGGCGGCTGTTGTTGTTTCCCGGCTCCTCCCGGAACTGGAAGGCAGACGGGTCATAATGGTCAGAGACACTGTACAGGCCCTTGGCAGAACAGCCGCTTACTGGAGACTCAAATCCAAATCCAGAATGATCGCCGTGACCGGTTCGGCAGGAAAGACCACCGTGAAGGAAATGCTGGCCCACGTGCTTTCAGGCTCCCACACGGTGCACAAGAATTTCATGAATCTCAACAACCAGATCGGCCTGCCGCTCTCCATGCTTCAGGCAACCGGCGAGGAAACCTACTGGGTCATGGAACTGGGGATCAGCCTTCCCGGAGACATGGCGGAACTGGGTCCCGTTGCCCTGCCGGACATGGCCGTGGTTCACAATATCGGACCGGCCCATCTGGAAGGTCTGGGCTCGCTGGAAAACGTGGCCAGATTCAAGGCCTCCATTTTTGAATACCTGCGCCCTGAAGGAAAGGCCCTCTGCTGCTCGGATCATGAGCTGCTCTGGAAGGCTGCCTGTGACATTGCCGACCCTGTTCCGTTCTCATCACAGGACGAAACCGCGCCCTACTACAGCACGCTGCTGCGCACACTCCCGAACGGCTCCGGCGAATTTCTGATCAAGGCAGGCGAAGAGCAGGCCAAAGTGATACTGCCCACCTGCGGAGCTCACTTTGCTGAAAACGCGGCAGCAGTAACCTGCGCCGCCCACCAACTGGGCATGGAGCTTGACGAAATCGCCGCACGACTGGCCTCCGTGGAATTGCCGAAACAGCGGTTCCACTGCCATCCCTGCGGAGAATGGACTCTCATTGACGATTCGTACAACGCCAACCCGCTCTCCATGCACCGGGCCATTGAGACTGCCCGCAACATAGCCGGAGACCGTCCGCTGGTGCTGGTACTCGGAGACATGCTGGAACTCGGTGAAGAAGCCGGTTGTGCCCACTGTGATCTGGGCAGCAAAATTGCCGAAATCGAGCCGGAAGCGACTTTCTACCATGGCAGCCATTACAGCGAAGTGGCCTCGAACACCAACGGCTCCACGCTTGTTCCGGTAAACAGTCCGGAAGAATTCATGAACGGCATACACGCGCTCGGCTTGAGTGACGCGGTGGTCCTTTTCAAGGGCTCAAGATCATGCCGCATGGAAGAATATTTCAAGGCCCTCAACAATGAAGTCGGCAGCTCAGAAGGAGACAAAGCGTGATCTATCATTTCCTGGTTCCACTAAGCGCACAGATCAGTGTGCTGAACGTGTTCAGGTACATCACCTTCAGGTCCATCTACGCCCTGCTCACGGCGCTGGTAATCACTATTGTGCTCGGCCCGGCCATGATGAAATGGCTGCAGAAGATCAAATGCGGCCAGTACATTCAGGACGAAATTGCCGAACAGCACAAATGCAAGGCCGGAACCCCCACCATGGGCGGACTGCTCATCGGGTTCGGGGTCATTGTCTCCACCCTGCTCTGGGCCGATCTGGCAAACGTTTACGTCTGGCTGACCATGCTGGTCTTCGCCGGATTCGGTGTGGTCGGATTCGTGGACGACTTCACCAAAATCAGGCGCAAGCAAAACAAGGGAATTTCACCCTCGGCAAAACTTTTCGGGCAGCTCCTCGTAGCCGGAACCGCTGTGGGACTGCTGATCATGCAGCCAGCGTACTCCACGGAACTGGCTGTTCCATTCTTCAAAAATTTCACCCCGAATCTGGGCTGGTTCTACCTGCCGTTCGCACTGCTGGTCATGATCGGGGCCTCCAACGGAGTAAACCTGACCGACGGGCTGGACGGGCTGGCAATCGGGCCGACCATAACCAGTTCAACCTGTTACGCATTTTTCATTTATATTGCAGGCCACGCAGGCATAGCCGGTTACCTCAATGTGCCGCACGTTCCCGGAGTGGGAGAAGTGACCGTGTTCTGTGGCGCCCTGGTGGGAGCGGGTCTTGGATTTCTCTGGTACAACGCCTACCCTGCCCAGATTTTCATGGGCGATGTGGGTTCGCTGAGTATCGGCGGGGTTCTCGGGTTCATAGCGGTACTCTGCAAGCAGGAACTCCTGCTGGTAATCGTGGGCGGTGTTTTCGTGTTTGAAACCGTGTCCGTAATCATGCAGGTCGGATATTTCAAGGTCAGCGGCGGAAAGCGGATTTTCCGTATGGCTCCCCTGCACCACCACTATCAGGAAAAGGGAGTGTCGGAATCCAAGATAGTGATCCGGTTCTGGATAATCTCGATTCTGATGGCCCTGATGGCCTTGAGCACGCTTAAAATCAGGTAAGGATTTCATGGATAGCGCATTCGTAAAACTGGTCACCTCGACCCGCATGTTCACCGACCGTCTGGCAATAGTCGCCGGGGCCGGACGCTCCGGACTTGCAGCCGCAAAGCTGCTGCACAGACTGGGAGCAACCGTGCGCATTGTGGATGCCAATGAAAACCTGACTGCGGATGTGCTTGAAGGACTCGGGCCTAATGCGCAGCTTATGACCGGACCGTTCTGTGAAGCACAGTTCGCCGGAGCGGACGTTATCGTGCTCAGCCCCGGAGTGCCCGTACGCAAGATTCTGCCCTACACCGGAGATCTGCCCGAACGCAAAATCATCTCCGAACTGGAACTGGCCGTATGGTTTGCGGACGAACCCAAGATCGCCATAACCGGGACGAACGGAAAGACCACAACCACGGCCCTGATAGAGCACATACTCAAGGAATCCGGGCGCACGGTTTTCGCAGGGGCCAACTACGGCACCCCTCTTTCCGAATACATCGTTGGCCAGGAACGGGCCGATGTGCTGGTACTTGAAGTATCCAGTTTCCAGCTCCAGAACTGTCGTCTGTTCCGTCCTCAGGCAGCCATACTGCTCAACGTTTCCGCCAACCACCTGGACTACCACGAGGACATGGCTGAATACCTCGCTGCCAAGCTCAAGATTTTCGAACGCCAGAGCAGGGAAGAACTCGCCATACTGCCTGCGGATATGCGTGACGAACTGAACCCGTCCGAATTTACCCGCGCCGAAGTCAAATGGTTTGACGGAACGGCTTTTCCGGAACAGCCCAACCTGCCGGGAGCGCACAACCGCCTCAATGTGGAAGCGGCCTGGCTGGCTCTGGAAAAAATAGGGCTCAGCCGGAGTGAATTCGAAGCCGGGCTGAAGACCTTCCGAGGAAAACCGCACCGCATTGAAGAGATAGGCAGTGTGAACGGAGTGCGCTTCATCGACGATTCCAAGGGCACCAATCTGGATGCAGTGCGCGCGGCGCTGACAACGTTCAAAGGTCCGGTACGGCTGCTTCTCGGCGGAGTGTTCAAAGGCGGCGATGTGCGGGAACTCATCCCGGTGATGCGGGACCGAGTTGCCGAGGTGGCCCTTTTCGGAGCAGGCCGGGAACATTTTGAACCCGCGTTGAAGGATGATTTCAAAATTTCATGGCATGAGAACCTCGAAAAGGCAGTACGCACCCTTTTCGCAGGTTCCAATCCGGGAGATACAATTCTGCTTTCACCCGGCACGGCAAGCTTTGATGCCTACAAAGGCTACGCGGCAAGAGGCGACGATTTCAAAAGGATCATGGAGGAACTGTCTTGAACAAGAAGAAAGACCTCTCCGGCAAACCGGAACGTCCGGACTACTGGCTGCTCGGCGCGGCACTCCTTCTGGGCTGTTTCGGGCTGATGATGGTGCTCTCCGCCAGCGGCATCATGGCCGAACGTTTCTTCGGGGATAAATACCTTTTCTTCAAGAAACAGGGACTCTTTCTGGTGGCCGGGATATTCATGATGTACGTCAGTTCCCGGATTCCCAGAGCGGTATTCTACAACATGGTCTACGTCTGGCTCATGGGTGCGTTCTGTCTGCTGCTGCTCTGCGATTTCACACCCCTTTCTGTTGCCGCCGGCGGCGCGACCCGCTGGATTGCGCTCGGGCCTATCCGCATACAACCACTTGAATTCTGCAAACCGGCGCTGGTGCTTTACCTGGCCTACTTTTTTTCACGCAAGCAGGACCTGATCAAGACCTTCAGTGTGGGATTTCTGCCTCCGTTCGCCATTACCGGAGCACTCTGCCTGCTGCTGATGATGCAGCCGGATTTCGGCGGTTCGGTATTCCTGTGCATGATCCTTTTCTTCATGAGCCTTGTCGGCGGCACAAGGATAAGCTACCTGCTCACCTCGCTCATTTTCGCGGGCGGGGCCGGTTACATGCTTATCACAAGCTCCCCGTACAGACTCAAACGCATGACCGCCTTCATCGATCCGTTCAAGTCCGCGCATGAGGAAGGGTATCAGCTGGTGCAGTCCCTCTACGCCTTCGGATCCGGAAATATTTTCGGGCAGGGCCTCGGTGCCGGGAAACAGAAACTGTTCTTTCTCCCGGAAGCGCACAACGACTTCATCATGGCCGTGGTAGGTGAAGAACTGGGATTCCTCGGAGTGCTCGCAGTGTTTCTGGTAGTAGGCTTTCTGGTCTGGCGCGGCTTCAAGATCGCCCTGGCGCAGGAAAACCTGCAGGACAGATTCACCGCATACGGACTGACCATCATGCTGGCCCTCGGGTTCGTGCTCAATCTGGCAGTGGTCATGGGTACCGTGCCTCCCAAGGGCGTTCCCATGCCTTTTGTCAGCTATGGCGGATCAAGCCTGCTCATTTCGTGCACCTGCATCGGCATACTGCTCAACCTGTCCAGGGGGAAAGTATGATCGGGCGCGTGATACTGACCACCGGCGGAACCGGCGGACACGTATTTCCGGCCCTGTCCGTGGCCGAAGAGATAAGAACCCGTTTCCCGGAATGCGAAATCCTGTTCCTCGGCGGACAGGGTGCTGAGCGCGAAATGGTCGAACGCGCGGGCATTCCCTTCAAGGGGCTCCCGGCAAAGGGAGTCATCGGCGGCGGGATCAAAAAATTTCTCGGTGCGTTCTGGATTGTGCGGGCCCTGCTGCTGGCAGCAAAAGAAATTTCAGGATTCAAACCCGAAGCGATAATCGGGTTCGGCGGATACGCCGGATTCTGCCCGGTACTGGCCGGACGGCTGCTTGGAGTACCAACAGCCATACACGAACAGAACAGCGTGCCGGGAGTGACCAACCGCATCCTCGGCAGGATGGTAAAAAGAATTTTCACCTCGTTCGCGGACACGAAACAGATGTTTCCGGCCTCCAAGGTCGTTGTTACGGGCAACCCGGTACGCCGGGAAATCATGTCCGCGAAAAACAAAAGCTGCGATAAGGCTGTGCTGGTTTTCGGAGGCAGTCAGGGCGCCAGAGCCATAAACGAAGCTGTCTGCGCCGCGCTGCCGCCCCTGAAAGACGCTGGAATCAGCCTGACCCACCAGACCGGAAAGGCGGATTTCGAAACAGTCCGCACGGCATACGAAAACATTGGAATGGACGCACAAAGGGTCTCCCCGTTCATTCACGACATGGCGGCGGCATATTCACGGGCGCAGCTTGTGGTCTGCCGGGCCGGAGCCTCCACTGTATTCGAGGTGGCGGCAGCGGGAAAACCGGCAGTATTCATCCCCTTTCCGCAGGCCACCCATGACCACCAGACCGGCAACGCCGCCAGTCTGGCAGAAACAGGAGCGGCAGTTCTGATCCCCCAGAAAGACCTCGACGGGAACAAACTGGCCGAAACGATAATTGAACTGATTTCCGATCAGGACGGCTTGAAAAGCATGGGGGAAAAAGCCCTGTCCTTTGCCCGGCCTGACGCGGCCTCCGCCATAGCGGACGGCATTGAAAGTATTATTTGCACGAGAAGAGTGAGAGGTAAGGCATGATTGCAGCTGAAGGACCGAGTGTACCCCTGGTAACGGATGCGGCCTGTCCCATTATGCGCAGCAGAGTGGGCAACATTCATATGATCGGAATCGGCGGCTCGGGAATGAGCGGCATTGCCGAGGTGCTGATCAACATGGGCTTTACCGTGACCGGTTCAGACCTTGCTGCCGGAGCACCGGTCAAGCGGCTGCTCAAAATGGGTGCGCAGGTATACATCGGCCATGGAGCAGACAATGTCAGCAATGCTGATGTGGTGGTCAAATCCACAGCCATATCCAACGACAACCCGGAACTCGTCCGCGCCCGCGAACTGGGTATCCCGGTCATTCCCAGAGCGGAAATGCTGGCCGAACTCATGCGGCTGCGCACCGGCATAGCCGTGGCCGGAACCCATGGAAAAACGACTACAACCTCGCTGCTGGCAACAATTTTCACGGAAGCCGGGCTCGATCCAACGGTCATCATCGGCGGAAGGCTGAACACCTTCGGCAGCAACGCCCGCCTTGGCGACGGCCAGTACCTGATTGCTGAAGCAGATGAATCTGACGGCTCCTTCCTCTGCCTGTCCCCGATCATTACCGTGGTGACGAACGTGGACAGGGACCATATGGATTTCTACGCCGATCAGGACGCCATTGACGAATCCTTTCGCACGTTCATGAACGGAATTCCCTTTTACGGAATGAACGTGGTCTGCGGTGATGATCCCGGAGTGAAAAGACTGCTGCCGACCATCAAAAGACCGTGCATGACCTACGGGCTGGGTAAGGAAAACCGGTTGCGGGCGGAAATACTCTCCTGCGAAGTCCGTTCCCTGTTCAAAGTATTTCTGGATGACGAACTGCTCGGGGAAGTCTCTCTGGCACAGCCGGGCAAGCACAATGTGCTCAACGCGCTTGGAGCCATCGGCGTGGCCCTTGAAGCAGGGCTGGACCGTCAGGCCATTCTTTCCGGGCTATCGAATTTCATGGGTGTCGGGCGCCGTTTCGAAAAGAAAGGCGAATGCAAGGGAGTGCTGGTGGTGGACGACTACGGACACCATCCTGCAGAAATCATGGCCACTATTGAAACGGCTAAATCGTGCTTTCCCAACCGCAGACTGGTCGTGGCCTTCCAGCCGCACCGGTTCACCAGAACACAGGCGCTGTTCGGGGAGTTCTGCAAAACCTTTGAAAAGTGCGATGAACTGCTGCTGACCGAAATATACCCAGCTTCGGAATCACCGATTCCGGGTGTGAACGGCATGTCGCTGGCACAGGGCATCCGTCAGGTCAGCTCCACCAAAGTCCGTTTTTACCCGGACTTCGAAGTGCTGGAAAACGAACTGCCCAACATCCTCAAACCGGGCGACCTGTTTATCACCCAGGGTGCGGGATCAATATATAAAATCGGCGAAAACTACCTGAGCTACCTTGAAGAACAGGGTTGCGACTGCAAAATCAGCGACGGCTGCACACCGTTCAACGGATAAGACATGAGCCTCGAACTGCTTCATAAACCGGACATGTCCGCACTCACCTCTCTCGGCATAGGGGGAAAAGCCCGCGTGCTTGCCAGAGTAGGAGATGAAAACGGACTGGATGAACTGGCCCGCTTTATAGAAAAGGAAGGACCGGAAGTCATTGCCATAGGTGAAGGAAGCAACATGCTTGCCGGAGACGGAGAGCTCAATCTGGCGCTGATTCAGATCCGCCGGTCAAGAAGGGCCGGGGTCACGGTCTCTGAAAACATCGTGCGGACTCCGGCAGACATCAGGCTGCCCGGACTCCTTTCCGTGCTGATCAAAATGGGCCTTTCCGGAATGGAAGGTCTGGCCGGAATTCCCGGTTCCGTCGGCGGCGCAATCGCAATGAACGCCGGTTCATATGGAACGGAGATATCCGGCACTGTAAAACGGGTCCGGCTCTGGACTCCGGGCAAGGGGCTTTTCTGGAAAAACGCATCTGAAATGGACTGGGGATACCGGCACTTTGATGCCCGTACCGGAGAATTCACTCTGGTATGGGAAGCGGAACTCAGGCTCTTCCCATCAAGTGAGGAAAAAGTTCGGACTGCGGTAAAAGAAACTTTCTCGAAAAAGAAGGCCACACAACCGGTCACCGAAAAATCCGCCGGGTGCGTCTTTAAAAATCCGGAAGGATTCAGCGCCGGCAAGCTGCTTGATGAAGCCGGATTCCGGGGACGCAGGCTGGGCGGAATGGCTTTTTCGGAAATGCATGCAAATTTTCTGGTCAACACGGGGGGCGGAAACGCAGCCCAGGCGTTGGAGCTTATGGATCTGGCTCGCGAAACCGTAGCCGAAAGGTCGGGAATAACTTTAAATCCGGAGGTTATAATTCTGCCATGAGTGTTGCCGGTATAAAGAAAACCAGACTGACCCTGAGCAAAACGGGAAAAGCCCGGAAAGCCAAGAACAAGGCCAAAAAGAGCAGAAGCGCGTCTTTCTCGGCTGCGGATATCATGCTGACCGTTATGCGCAAGGTGTGCATTTCCGGTGCCTGTCTGCTTGTGCTCGCCGTAGTGGGACTGGGCTGCCTGGCCGGGTACCGCTGGATGACCACGCACCCTTATTTTTCGCTGCAGGACATCAAGGTCAGCGGCAACCACAGGCTGACTTACGGAGAAATCCTGTCCATCGCGGATGTGAACCTGAACAGGAACAGCCTGGACGTCAACATAGGCGAAGTTGAAAACAGGCTGAGCGGCAACCTGTGGATAGACTCGGCAACCGTGAAAAGACAGCTTCCGGGCAAGCTGCACATCATAGTGCATGAAAAGGTCCCGAGCTTCATGGTCCGGCAGGACGACAAGCTCTACTACTGCGACAGCAGGGGCGGACTGATTGCACCGGTTGCTCCGGGGAAATTCACTTCCCTGCCGTATCTGAACATTGACTCCGATGCCATGGACAAGGCGGCCATCCTGCCTGAATTCATGGGCAGGCTGGGGAGAAGGGAACTGCCCTTCGACGCCGGACAGATCGCCTGGATAGACATCAAGGGCGGCAACAGGATGGAAATTTTTATGGACAGCCTCAATCTGAAGGTCCTGTTGGGGCTGGACAACTGGCAAGAACAGCTTTCACACCTGAACACAGTCTGGAATGACCTCAAAAACAGGGGAGAGTTCAGGGATGTGGCGGCCATATCCACCGGAAACGGCAGAGTCTGGGTTGAAAAACGCACTCCGGGAAATGGATCGCCGCAATAGGCAATATCCCCAATCTATCAAGGTGATGAGGAGAAAAAATTATGTCCAAGTCTGATCTGATCGTCGGCCTCGATGTGGGCACCACAAAGATCTGCGCAGTGGTAGGGGAACCGACTGCGGACGGGGTAGACATTGTCGGCATCGGCACCGCCCCATCCACAGGACTGCGCAAGGGAGTGGTCGTCAATATCGAGCAGACGGTGCAGTCCATCAAAAAGGCTCTTGAAGAAGCCGAACTGATGGCCGGATGCGAAATCCGCTCCGTTTACGCCGGAATCGCCGGCAGCCACATCAAGGGGTTCAACAGCCACGGGGTCATTGCCGTTAAGGGCGGTGAAGTGACCCAGAAGGATGTGGACAGGGTTATCGATGCGGCCAAAGCAGTGGCCATACCGCTGGACAGGGAAGTGATCCACACCCTGCCGCAGGAATACATCGTGGATGATCAGCGGGGCATCGCAGATCCTCTGGGCATGGCGGGCGTGCGTCTTGAAGTCAAGGTGCACATCGTTACCGGAGCGGTTACTTCGGCCCAGAACATCATCCGCTCCTGCCACCGCTCGGGCCTCGACGTTTCGGACATCGTTCTCGAATCATTGGCTTCCAGCAAGGCTGTCCTTTCCGAAGAGGAAAGGGAAATCGGAGTCGCCATTGTGGATATCGGCGGGGGAACCACCGATCTGGCTATTTTCGCCAACGACTCCATCAAGCACACCTCGGTCATCGCACTGGGCGGAAACAATCTGACCAACGATATCGCTTTCGGCCTGAGAACCCCAATGGGCTCCGCCGAGCAGATCAAGGTTAAATACGGAACCGCGCTTACCGACCTTGTTACCACGGACGAGACAATTGAAGTTCCTTCCGTCGGCGGCCGCGACCACCGCAAGATGTCCAAACGGGTGCTTGCGGAAATATGCGAACCGCGTTGCGAGGAAATACTGGCCCTGGTTGATCAGGAACTGGTGCGCAGCGGATACAAGAACATGATCGCTGCCGGCGTTGTGCTCACAGGCGGAACCTCGCTTGTGGACGGAATGCAGGAACTTGCGGAACAGATTTTCGACCTGCCGGTCCGCATCGGTTATCCCGCGGGCATCGGTGGACTCAAAGATGTTGTAAACAGCCCCAAATTCGCTACCGCGGTAGGGCTGCTCATGTACGGCGCGGAAAAGGAAGGCGGCTCCGAGCAGGTTTTCCGCATCCGCGACGAAAACGTTTTCAACCGCATTCTGGGCAGGATGCGCAAATGGTTCACCGACATAGCCTGATTGTAAGGCCGGTGCGGTGATGGCTTTCCCGGGTCGATCAGCCGGGAAGAATCAAACCACTAGGATTGTAAAAACAGGGGAAACTGAAATGATGATGGATTACATGGAAATCGAAGGTGACGGTCAGGCCAGGATCAAGGTTATCGGCTGCGGAGGTGGCGGCGGTAACGCTATCAACAACATGATCCAGTCCGCTCTTACAGGCGTGCGTTTCATCGCCGCCAACACCGATGCACAGGACA
This sequence comes from Maridesulfovibrio sp., assembly GCF_963677005.1. Lineage (NCBI taxonomy): Bacteria > Pseudomonadati > Thermodesulfobacteriota > Desulfovibrionia > Desulfovibrionales > Desulfovibrionaceae > Maridesulfovibrio > Maridesulfovibrio sp. The sequence continues at coordinate 2,243,967 of NZ_OY781616.1, forward strand.
TCAGCAAGTCTCTGGCGGAATACAAAATCCAGCTCGGCGACAAACTCACCAAAGGTCTCGGAGCAGGCGCAAACCCGGATGTGGGTAAAAACGCAGCTCTTGAATCGCAGGAAGTTATTCGTGAACTGGTCAGCGACAGCGATATGGTATTCGTAACCGCCGGTATGGGCGGCGGAACCGGAACAGGCGCCGCACCGGTCATCGCAGGCATAGCCAAGGAAGCCGGAGCACTTACTGTTGCAGTCGTCACCAAACCTTTTTATTTCGAAGGCAAGCGCAGACTCCTGCAGGCGGAAAAGGGAATTGAGGAACTCAAGAGTGTTGTTGACGCTATCATCACCATTCCCAACGACCGTCTGCTCCAGCTCGCAGCCAAAAAAGCCGCATTCTCCGAAATGCTCAAAAAGGCCGATGAAGTACTCTACTACGGCGTAAAAGGCATCGCAGACCTGATCACCGTACACGGCCTGATCAACCTCGACTTTGCCGACGTCCAGGCGGTTATGTCCAACTCCGGACTCGCACTCATGGGTACCGGCATAGCCCGCGGTGAAAACAGGGCACGCGAAGCAGCCATGAAGGCCATCACCAGCCCGCTGCTTGAAGACGTTTCCATTGAAGGTGCCAAAGGCGTACTCATCAACATCACCTGCTCCCCGGACATGACCATCGACGAAGTCAGCGAAGCGGCAAACATTGTACACGAAGAAGCCCACGAAGACGCACAGATATTCTTCGGGACCGTTTTCGACCCCGAAGTGGGCGATGAAATGCGCATCACCGTAATCGCAACCGGAATTGAAAACGCGCACGATCAGGCTGTTGCCCCGACAATGGACGCACAGCCCCAGCCGCAGCGTGCTGCTACCATAACCCCGCGCGGGATGGCTCCCAGACAGAAAGAGACTGTGACCTCCATACACCAGCTCGGCAGCTCACATGCAGAGGAAGACCGTTCCATTCCCGCATACCTGCGTCACGGAGCAAATAAACCGACAGAAGCATCCGGAAGCCAGGAAAACGTTCAGCGCCAGCCCAAACAGGCTGCAGCCAACTCCGGCGAAGAATTCATCTTCCATGATGATGACGATTTCGAGGTACCGACTTTCATCCGCAAACAGGCCGACTAGTCCTGACTGCGCATGACTGATAGAAATGGAACAGTACGGATAAACAGGTCCGGAACCGCATAATGGCCGTGGTAAAAGACAATTTCTTCTATTACGGCCAGGAAGAACCATCTCCGGATGAGACCGGTGGACGTCTGCCCACAGCACTGGTCTTTCCCGGAAGGAAGGGTGCGGCACTGTCGACTCTGGGCTGGCAGGCGGTTTACAGACTGCTAGCCCCGGACCCTGAACTTGCCGTCGAAAGATTTTTCCTCGGCGACCCTGGAAAACCGTCTGTTTCAGAGGACAGCGACAAGGAGCTGTCCAGGTTTCCCCTGATCGGCTTCAGCATCAATTTCGAGGAGGAGTATCTCCACCCGGTAAGGATGCTGAAAGACTCGGGTGTTCCGCCTCTCGCGGCGGAACGCCCGGACTTCCCGCTGGTCATGGGCGGAGGTCCGGTAGCGTTTCTGAATCCGGAGCCGATAGCTCCCTTCTTCGACCTGTTCTGGACAGGAGAGGCCGAGGCAGGATTGAAGGAACTGTGCATTGAACTGAAAAAGCACATCTTCAACGGGGGCAGCAAAAAAGAATTTCTTGATTCGATCAAAGACCGCAACGGGGTCTATGTCCCCGGAATGACATCGGGCAGAGTACGCAGGGCAGTGCTTGCGCCGGGTCTGCCGGAAAGAGAAAACGGGGTTCCCCTGCTGACCGAACCGGCATACTCCTGCTTCACAAGTCCGGACGCGGTTTTCAAGGACATGTTTCTGGTCGAGGTAAACCGGGGCTGTCCATACGGCTGCCGCTTCTGCGCCGCCGGTTATGTTTACCGTCCGCCACGCCACGCATCCATCGAACAGCTCAAAACAATTGTGGAACTGGCCGATCCTCCCAAAGTGGGACTGGTCGGAACAGCCCTTACGGACTGGCCGGACCTGATTCCATATATTGAATGGCTCAAGGCCCGAAAAACAAAATTTTCCCTTTCATCAGTCCGCGCCGACGGGCTTACCGAAGAACTTCTGGATATCCTGCGCGCAGCCGGAGTGCGCACGGTGACACTGGCTCTGGAAGGAGCCAGCAAACGCCTGCGCGATGCCGCCAGCAAGAATCTGGAGGAAGACGATTTCCTGCGTGCTGTGGAACTGTGCGCCGCCAAGGGAGTCAATCACCTCCGCGTATATATTATAGTAGGCTGGCCGGGCGAGACTTCCGAGGACTACGAGGAGTTCGCCGACATGCTCCAGAAGGTGGACGAAGCAAGAAGCCGCGGACAGGGCAAAAAGAAAAAACAGTTCATGCGCATAACCCTGGGCGCAAGCTGCCTTGTTCCGAAACCCTGGACTCCCCTGCAATGGGCTGCCATGCCCTCGGAGTCGGAACTCAAGGAAGTTCTGGGCGCAATCAAGGGGCTGACAAAGAAATACAAGGGAATCGCATTTTCCGGAGACTCCCCTTTTCAGGCCCGCCTGCAGGGTATACTGGCCAGGGGTGATAAATCACTTGCGGAATTCATATCCATAGCTGCCGAGCATGGCGGGTGGAAAAAGGCTTTCAAATACTATGAAGGCGACCCTTACAGATTCATTGACCGCCCGTTTGGCGAAGAAGCTGAACTGCCCTGGGATTTCATCGACTGCGGCATCAAAAAATCCTACCTCCTGCGCGAGTGGAAAAGATTTCAGGAAGGTGTAAGGAGCCCGGTCTGCCCACCGCAGGGATGCGCTGCGTGCAAATCATGCGGCATGTTCCAGTGGCTTGAGGAAGGCTGATTTCAACCGCACTTCTTCCTTATTCTGTCCCCTGTTCTCTGTACCCCTTCATATAAGTTCAGCCCTTCCCCCATTTGTGCAACATCTTGTGCAGACCCCATGCAGACATGCATGGCTGCATTCTTACCTGAAACAGACATATTCAGCATATCGGCGGCCAGCTTTATTCGATAATGAGCTCCCATGATTTGAAACATTGAGTTTTCTTATCAGATTATAAAGATAATTTGTGCAGCACTTGTGCAGACGTGCGCAAAATATTGCATCTTTATCTATACTCATATCCGGCTACAATATTACGTATCTATTTGTTATTATTAGTTTATATCATTTGGCACACCGTATGCTTATACAAAAAACGAGAGGGCACAGTTTTTACAACAAAAGGAGTAATTATGAAAAAGCAAATCGTGATTCCTGCTGTACTGATAATGGTTCTGGCTCTGGCCGGAACAGCTATGGCCCGCCCGGCTTTTAACGGGGGCTTCGGAAACGGCGGCCCCGGACAGCCTTGCATGCAGCCTTTCTGGCAGCCTTTCGAACAGCTCACCCCTGAAAAACAGAAGGAAGTAAAGGCTGTTTTCCAGAAATACGAGGACAAGTTCGAGTCCAACAGAAACCAGATGTGGGCCAAAAGGACTGAACTGAGAGCCCTTGTAGCTTCCGGTAAGGCGGAAAAAAAGGATATCACAACGCTGGTCAAGGAGATGTCCGACCTCAAGACCAAGCAATACAATCTTCGCAAGCAACTATCCGGCGAGATTGAGCAGATATCGGGTATTGCCATGCCCGCATTCGGCGGCGGCGGATACGGTATGGATAATGGCAGGTCCGGTTTCGGCGGCAGAGGTATGGGAAGGCATAATCAGAACTTTCCCGGACCCGGCTGTCCTAACTACAACTTTTAACCACCCTTCATAAAAAGCATCACTCCCCTGCGTAACTGAAATGCAACTGGACTGGGGCCGGAAGAACTCGGAGTTCTTCCGGCCCTTTCCTATTTGGCTCAATAATCAGAATTCAGCATCATCGGATATGGCCCCAGATCAGCATGCCGGGCCGGCAAACTTAATTACATTTTCCGAATGCCATTAATTTACGGGCATTCGAAATCGCGGTGTAAGTCTGCACTTGCTACAGAATCGTCCGCACTTTTTGTGCAGCAACCTGCACATATTCTTTGCACTTACCATCGTTTATATTTCACTATGTTTAGATAACACTTTGAAATAACGCAAAAACATGCTTTGGCACACTTCATGTAAAGGTAATCAACGAGAGGGCAACAACATTCAACCGCATCAGGAGATCATATGAAGAAAAAAGCACTGGTCCCGATGATACTCGTGCTGATTCTGGCGACGGCTTCCGTAGCCATGGCACGAAACGGCTACCGCCTTGCCGGATACCACAACGGCAACTGGGCAGCCTACAATCAACTGACACCTGAAAAACAGCAGCAGGTTCAGAGCATCTTCAAAAAGTACGAAGACACTTTTCAGACTCTTCGCAACCAGCAATGGGCAAAGCGGACTGAACTGAATGCTCTGGTAGACTCCGGCAAGGCCGACAAGGATTCAATCCATGCTCTGGTCAAGGAACTTGGAGAGATCAAGGCGAAGGTCTATGCAGAACATAAGAAGATGGCCGAAGAACTTGAAAAGGAAACCGGCCTCACCTTCCCTGCAATGGGCCAGGGTGGCGGAAGAGGCTGCGGTAACTATCGCGGGGGCGGATGTCCCGGCGGTGGAGGGAACTACGGTAACAATCCTGCCGGATGTCCCGGTGGCAACTGCCCCGGGCAGGGTTCCTGACCTATAACAAAAAACGTTGATCATACCTAATTTACAGGAAAACGGGAAAAAAGGAGGACTTGACCGGTCCTCCTTTTTTAATGAAAAATATTCCAAATGCAGGACGACATGGGTTAGTATGCTCGGAACAAAAGACAAGGAGAAGCGCATGTTCAGAAAAATCACCTCACTTACCAGTTTTTTTTCCATCATCGTACTGACCATAACCAGCATAGTCCTATACATAGTTCCGCATGGACGGGTGGCCTACTGGGCAGACTGGACCCTGCTGGGTCTGAGCAAAGACCAGTGGGGCGACATACATATCTGCACCGGGGTACTTTTCCTCGCAGCCTCCATCCTGCACATCTGGCTGAACTGGAAACCGATTATCGCCTACCTCAGGAAGAAGGCCGGAGCAGCCAACTTTTCATCACCGGCTTTTTTCATAAGCCTTGCCATTACCCTGTTCGTTGCCGTCGGGGCCCTTGCGGGTCTGCCGCCCATGCGGCAGGTTCTGGAATTTTCAAGCAGCATCAAAATGAACGGAGAACTTAAATACGGTGCCCCGCCATACGGACACGCGGAACTCAGTTCACTGGCGGTTTTCTGCAAAAGAACCGGGCTGGATGTGCAAAAGGCCGCAGAGTCGCTCAAGAATGCGGGGGTCAAACTCGCTTCTCCGGGTGAAACGATAATTTCCATTGCAGGAAAGGCCGGGATTACACCTAAAGAACTCCATGCAATAATGCTCAAAGATCAGCCCGAGGCGGTGGAAGCGGCTGTTCCTGCCCATGAACCCGGCTCCACCATGAAAAGCGGAAGCGCTGGCGTAACCGGCGGAGGTTCCGGAATCGGGCGCATGTCCCTTGAAATGTACTGCAGCCGGAACAACCTCGATCTTGATACGGCCTTGGGAATACTGAGAGAAAAGGGGGCCGTGGTTGACAAGTCCACCACCATTCGAGAAATTGCCGGAATGCTGGGTCTGAGTTCTCCGCGCGAGATCGGAGCGCTGCTCAACCCTTAAAGATGTAACCAAGCCGTTTAAATGGAATTAAGCTTAAGAAAATCGCATAAACTGCCTCTTACACTGGCTCTCCTGGCCCTGGTACTCCTCGGGGCCGGGAGCCTTTACCTTACCTGGCACAACCTGCGCCAGATGCACCAGACAGTTTTCGAGCACATGCTGCTTTCGGCCCGCTCCATAGCAAGGGGGCTGGATATCCAGTTGGTAGAGGGAGCAAGAAGAATGCGCCGTCCCGGAGGTCCGGGTGGCCCCGGCGGTCCCGGAATGCGCAACAGGCGCATGCCGGAGGCATTGCTTCCTGAAGCCCGGGAACTGTTCAAGGAAATGGTTGCACAGGGCGATCTGCTCTACATCGCCCTTTACGGTCCGGACATGAAGCCGCTGCTGGTGGTGGAACAGGACGACATTAAATTCGACCCTCCGGTCGGGCTGTTCGGGATGATCGACTCCATGCGTGAATCCAGCACCCCGGTCATGATAGGCAACAGACCGGCCCTGCTTTACGGAACAATAGGCCAGCCCATGCTGCTGCGCATCTACGGACATTCCCAGTACAGGATGCTGCCGCCGCAAAGCCAGACCACCTACCTGCTTCTGGGACTCAATGCCGAAAAACATCTGCGCCAGTTCAAACAGTACCGCCGTGCGGCCCTGCTCCAGACCGGATACATATTTCTGGCCGGGTTCGTGCTCTGGCTGCTGGCCGTGGCTTATTTCCAGCGCAGGGAACAGGGCAGCAAACTGACCAGACTCGAAAGCTTTCAGGCAAACCTGCTGGACAACATGCCGGACGGCCTGCTCACCCTGTCCACCGGCGGAACCATACTTGCCGCCAACGGTTCGGCCCATAAACTGCTGGACAGTCCGGCGGATAAAGCTCTGGTCGGAATGAACTGGAACGATTTTTCATATGAAAGTCTGCAGAAGTTCCGCCGGGACAACGTGATCTGGGAACATGCTCTACTGAGCGGGAAAAGTCTGGAATTCATTTTTTTCCCATATTTCGAAAGCATGGACGAAAAACGGACCATGATCATAATCCGTGACCGGACCGATATCGCAGATCTGGAGGAAGACCTCTACGAAGCCAGAAGACTGGCCTCGATAGGCTCTCTGGCTGCCGGAGTGGCCCATGAAATCCGCAACCCACTGAGCTCGCTGCGCGGGTTCGCACAGCTTTTTGCCGACAGGTTTCATGACGAACCGCCCTACGGAACATACGCCACCACCATGCTGCAGGAAGCCGACCGGCTGAACAGGGTCGTCACGGACCTGCTCTACCTGTCCAGACCGCACGACCTTAAACCGGAACAGCTGGACCTGAAGGATCTCTGCGACTCCATGCAGACCCTCATGGGCTTTGACCTTGAACACAAGGGAGCCGAGATTGACACCGGACTGGAAACGGACACGGTCTACGCCGATCCTGACGGAATAAGGCAGGTTATGCTGAATCTTCTGGTAAACAGCCTTGACGCCGTGCCGCAGGATGAGGGACTGATATCCATAAGCGCAAAGGAAAGCGGAAACGGAGTCTGGATAAACATCTGCGACAACGGACCGGGAATGCCCGAAGAAATCCGCAAGCACGCACTTGAGCCGTTCTTCACGGACAAACCCAAGGGAACAGGGCTGGGACTGGCCATAGTCAACACTATCATGCGAGGACACAGCGGCCGCGTGACCATTTCAGGACACGACAACTCGGAACCCAGAACCGGAACCTGCGTGAAACTATTTTTTCCCAATCCCCGCAGTGAGGAATAATTTATGAGCGACAACACCAAAACAGCACTCATTGTGGATGACGAACCGCCACTGCGCATGCTGATACGGGCCGTGCTGGAAGGTGACGGCTGGACAGTGCACGAAGCGGCCTCCGGAGAACAGGCACTTGAAATGGTGACCGGACTGGAACTCAATGCCGCGTTGATCGACATGCGCATGGACGGCATGGACGGCATGGCCCTGCTCAAAGAACTGAACACGATTTTTCCGGGACTCCCGGTCATAATGCTGACCGCGTACGGGAACGTCAACTCTGCTGTTGTGGCCATGAAACAGGGGGCCTTCGACTACCTGACCAAGCCAGCCGACAACGAGGAACTGAAAGCGGTAATGAACAAGGCTCTGGACTACTCAAGGCTGATTGATGAAAATGAGCGGTTGAAATCAGCAGCCGGTGTCGGCGGAGAAATGATCGGCAGCACACGGGGCATGCGCAATGTCAAGGAACTCATTGAACAGGCCGGGCCTTCCGAAGCCACAATCCTTGTGCTTGGAGAATCCGGAACAGGAAAGGAACTGGTGGCCGAAGGACTGCACCGGGCCAGCCTGAGAGCCGACAAACCGCTGATCAAGGTCAACTGTGCGGCTCTCCCGGCAGACCTGCTTGAAAGCGAACTTTTCGGTTACGTTAAAGGGGCCTTTACAGGAGCCAACACCAACAAGCCGGGCCGGTTTCAGCTGGCTTCCGGCGGAACACTGTTTCTGGACGAGATCGGTGAAATGGACCCTGTGCTTCAGGCCAAGATACTGCGGGCACTACAGGAAAAAGTTGTGGAACCGCTGGGCAGTGTCTCTCCGGTGGAAACAGACGTGCGCATAATCGCCGCCACCAACCGCGACCTGAAAAAGGAAGTGGAACAAGGAAATTTCCGCGAAGACCTATACTACCGGTTGAGCGTGCTTGAAATCCGCATCCCCCCCCTGCGCGAAAGGATAGGCGACCTTCCCGCGCTTGCGGCTCATCTGCTTGAAAAGCTCGGCCGCAAGAACAACAAGAAAGTCCGCTCCGTAAGTCCGGCATTTCTGGACTGTCTGGCCCGCTACGACTGGCCGGGCAATGTGCGCGAACTGGAAAACGTGCTTGAACGGGCGATTATACTGAGCCGCAGTGAAATTCTGGGACCGGAACTCCTGCCGCCGCAGGTCCGCAACCATGTTCCGGCCACCGCAGCAAAGCCGGACACAGAACCAGCTCAGGAAACCGAAGATAAAATTTCATCAGTTCCCGGCCCTGGTCCGGCCTCACTGGATGATGCCGAACGTCAGGCTCTTATCGCCGCGCTGGAAGCCAATCAGCACCACCGTGAACGTACTGCCGACGCACTTGGAATCAGCCGCCGGACCCTGCAATACAAACTCAAGAAATACGGCCTGACCCGCCGCTGACCACAAGAAAAATCAGACAGTTAAGATTGTGCCGGATGCACGGCGCAGGCAAAGGCATGGAACGATGCGTAGATAGACATACGTTAGTTTCATGCTTTTTTGCATCAACGCTGCACACAGTACTTTACCAGCAATTTTTCAAGGCCTGAAGCAGGCTGCTTCCCGGCCTTGTTTTCTTTCCGGACAAAATTTTATCCTGCCCTGAATCCTCCGTCATACCAGCCGCTATTATCACCTGTTATCTCTGATACGGGGCGATCGCTCAGCATGATATATTTTTGTCATGATTATATTTCAATTCGTTGATGAATAAGAAAAATTTCAGTATATTCAAAAATTTTTCAATCTTATTTGACACAACAATAGATTTTATCTACCCTAAAAACTTCTGACATATAATTCTAAAACACAAAGCGCAAACATCAAACTCGTTTTTGACCGCTTACCGACAACGGTCAAAAACAAGTTTTTGCTTTGGAAAAACCAGAAATATAGACACTGTTTTTTTTCATTGTAAAAACTGCATTTCCTGCAAGTATCATTAAAGAACACTGTAACACTAACAAACTGCATAGAAAAATGCATTCAGAAGCACACTACTACATTATTATGACAGTTTCCGACACATTGGAAGTCAACCCCGATTCCGCACCGGAAAAAATCCCAGTCCTGCTCTCTTCCTCGCCTGCTGTCAGATCCGGCAATTAGTTTTCACCACAGCTAAGAAAACACGAGGACCGTGTTTAGTTTTAATAAACGGAGAGTTTATGGAAAAAATCCGCGTTGAAAATCTATACAAAATTTTCGGCCCTACCCCCAAAAAAATTATTCCCATGCTTGAAAAAGGGGCAACCAAAGAAGAAATCATGAAAAAAACCCGGCATGGTGTCGGGGTAAACAATGCTTCGTTCTCTGTTGACGAAGGAGAAATCGTGGTGGTCATGGGCCTCTCGGGAAGCGGGAAGTCCACGCTGGTGCGCTGCATAAACAGGCTGATCGAGCCTACCGGAGGCAAGATCTTCATTGACGGTCAGGATATTTCCCGCATCGGGAAGGAAGAGTTGCGCAAGGTCAGACTGGAAAAGCTGGGCATGGTTTTCCAGAATTTCGCCCTGTTCCCCCACCGCACCGTGCTCAAGAACACGGAATACGGCCTGGAAATAGGAAACGTGGACCCGTCAGAACGGAAACAAAAAGCAATGGAAGCGCTTGAGCTTGTAGGGCTGGGCGGCTGGGCGGATTCATATCCGGCACAGCTTTCCGGCGGCATGCAGCAGAGGGTAGGTCTGGCCAGAGCCCTTGCCCTTGACCCGGACATACTGTTGATGGACGAAGCGTTCAGCGCCCTCGACCCGCTGATACGGCGCGACATGCAGGACGAACTGATCAATCTGCAGGAAAGAATGCAGAAGACCATTGTCTTCATCAGCCATGATCTGGATGAAGCTCTCAAAATCGGAGACCGCATAGTCCTCATGAAAAACGGTGAAATAGTGCAGACCGGGACTCCGGAAGAAATTCTGACCGAACCGGCAGATGATTACGTGCGCCGATTCGTGGAGGATGTGGACATCACCAAGGTACTTACCGCCGAATCGGTAATGAAAAAAACCGAGGCCGTAGCATACATCAAGACCGACGGACCTAGAGCAGCGCTTAGAAAAATGCGCAAAAACAATATCTCCAGCCTGTTCGTGCTCAACGAGCACCATCGGCTGATAGGAATAGTAAGCGCAGCGGAATGCGCCGGTCTCGTGGAGAACGGCGGCAAGGATTTGAGAACCGTCATGCGCACTGAATACCAGTCCGTGAACCCGGATACTCCGGCGCAGGAACTCTTCAATATCATGCAGGACCGCATTGCACCTCTGCCGGTCATAGATGAAACCGACAAACTCAAAGGGGTAATCGTCAGGGGAGCACTTATCGGAGCCCTGGCGGAAAGAGGAGGCGACAACGAATGATAATACCAAGAATTCCCGTAGGGGACGCCATAGAAACCGGAATCAATTTTCTGGTGGATCACTGTTCCTTTGCCACCAAGGCTTTCTCGGCAGTGCTGGAATCCGGGCTGGATATAATTGAAACGGCAATGAAAGCATGCCCGCCGTGGCTGCTCATCATACTGATCGGCCTGCTGACATGGCGGCTGGCAAAAAGCAAGCGCACTGCGATTTTCTCCATGGCCGGACTGCTGCTCATCTGGAACATGGGGCTTTGGAAAGCCACTGTCAGCACCATCTCTCTGGTCATTGTCTCAACCCTTCTGGCACTCATGATCGGCATTCCGGTCGGCATACTGGCGGCCATGAACCGTTATGTCCACAAAACGGTCATGCCTGTGCTGGACGTGATGCAGACCATGCCCGCCTTTGTCTACCTTATCCCGGCTATTCCCTTTTTCGGGCTTGGAAAGGTGGCGGCCATATTTTCAACAATAATCTTTGCCATGCCTCCAGCCATCCGGCTGACCTGTCTAGGCATAAAACAGGTTCCGGAAGAACTGGTGGAGTGCGCCGAGGCTTTCGGCTCAACACGCTGGCAGAGACTGGTCAAACTTGAACTGCCCATCGCCACCCCGACCATTATGGCCGGAGTAAACCAGACCGTCATGCTGGCCCTTTCCATGGTTGTTATCGCCGCCATGATCGGAGCCAAAGGGCTTGGCGGAGAGGTCTGGAAAGCGATTCAGCGTTTGCAGATGGGCAAGGGATTCGAGGCCGGAATTGGCATTGTCATCGTGGCCATGATCATGGACCGCGTATTACAGAAAATAGGCTCCGGCAAAACAGGCCGGAACTAAAAAACAAACGGGAGACTCCAATGAAAAGACTTTTCACCCTTATCCTTGCTGCCCTGCTTGTCGCGGCTTTTGCCGTACCTTCCTTTGCCGGAGACAAGAAAAAGGTCAAACTGGCATATGTGGAATGGGACTGCGCAACAGCCACTACCAACGTCATCAAGGCTGTTCTGGAAGAGCGCATGGGTTACGAATGCGAGATCATCCCAGTGGCTGCCGCGGCCATGTGGCAGGCCGTCGGCACCGGCGATGTGGACGGAATGGCTACCGCGTGGCTGCCGGTTACGCATGCGGATTACCTGAAACGGGTCCAGAAAGACGTTGTAAACCTCGGCCCGATAGTATCCGGCGCCAAACTGGGCTGGGCTGTTCCCGCGTATGTTACGGTTGATTCCATTGCCGACCTGAACAAGTATGCCGACAAATTCGATGGAAAAATCATCGGAATTGACCCCGGTGCCGGGCTGATGAAACTCTCCGAAGACGCAATGGCAGCATACGGCCTGGACAAATTTGAACTCATGGAAGGTTCCGGCGCAACAATGACCGCAGCCCTCAACGATGCCATTAAAAACAACAAATGGGTCGTGGTCACCGCATGGTCACCGCACTGGATGTTCGGCCGCTGGGACCTCAAATATCTCAAGGACCCCAAGAAGATTCTCGGCGAGGAAGAAACCATAAACACGGTTGTCCGCAAAGGTCTCAAGAAGGATATGCCCAAGGTATACAGCTTCCTCGACAAATTCGCCTGGAAAGACGCCGGCCAGCTCCAGATGGTCATGGCCTGGAACCAGGAAAAGGGAGCCGATCCTTATGAAAACGCAAAACGTTTCATCAGGGAAAACAAGGCGCAGGTAGACTCCTGGCTCAAATAAGACTCCTTGTATGAAAATAAAAACCCCGCTGCTCCTGTGGCGGGGTTTTTATTTTTTATTCTGCCGGGAAAAACAGATTTGGAATAATACGACTGTAATCGTGTGACAAATTGTCCCGGGCAACCTGCCGGGCAGGTTTGACAACGGTGCCTAAAGGTCGTACTTGAGCCTGCATACCAAATGGAGGATTTACCATGTACGACAAAGTCGAAGCCGCACTGGAAAAAGTCAGGCCCTTATTGCAGGCCGACGGCGGCAACGTTGAACTCGTTGAGGTAACTGACAAAGGCATAGCCAAAGTCCGCATGCAGGGCGCATGCAAGGGCTGCCCCATGTCCCAGATCACTCTGAGAAACGCCATTGAACGCACGTTGCTCAAGGAGATACCTGAACTGAAAGGCGTGGAGCCCGCCGAATAAAAATTATCCGGCCGGGGCTGCCGGTCCCGGCCGGAGGCGTATAGCCGAGAGCACTCCAGAACCAGTCGGGTTCAGCACCGAAAACCGCCATCCAAGGCGGATTTTTTTGCTTCCGGCCCAGCGGACAGATAAATTTTCGCCCCGCCGGACAGGATCGTCCCTTGGGGAACAGGGATTTTTACCCTATTCTTTTCCCGGCTCAAACAGAAAAACAACCACATGTTTATTCCAGTCATTATACGACATGGCCGGAAACCTTCGGCAAGCTGCCGGTAAACAGGAACATGCGGCAAATTATATTTCAGGAGAAACCATCATGGCAAAAACCGTAACCCGCTTCGCTCCGAGCCCCACCGGGCACCTGCATATCGGCGGAGCCCGTACTGCCCTTTTCGCATGGCTGCTGGCCAGACACAACGGCGGAGAATTCGTCCTGCGCATAGAAGACACCGACCGCCAGCGTTCCACTCAGGAGTATACGGACGCCATCCTGGCCTCCATGAAATGGCTGGGCATGGACTGGTCCGGGGAACCTGTCTACCAGAGCGATAGATTTGATATTTACAACGGGTACATCGACAGGCTGCTTGAAGAAGGCAAGGCCTACTGGTGCGACTGCACCCCGGAACAGGTTGACGCCATGCGCGAAAAAGCCATGCAGGAAAAACGTAAACCCAAATATGACGGTTCCTGCCGTGAAAAAAATCTCGGCCCCGGTGAAAACAGGGTCGTACGCTTCAAGGCGCCTCTTGATGGACGCACCTCCTTTACCGACATGATCAAGGGCCCCATCAGCATCGAAAATGCCGAAATGGACGACATGATTCTGCGCCGCTCGGACGGTTCTCCTACCTACAACCTCGCCGTTGTGGTGGATGACCACACCATGGGTGTTACCGATGTGCTGCGCGGTGACGACCACGTCAACAATACCCCGCGCCAGATACTGCTGTATCAGGCCCTTGGATGGGACATCCCGAATTTCGGCCACGTTCCCATGATCCTCGGCCCCGACAAGAAAAAGCTTTCCAAGCGTCACGGTGCCCTCTCGGTCATGGAATATGAAAAAATGGGCTACCTGCCCGAAGCCGTGGTCAACTATCTGGTACGGCTGGGCTGGTCTCACGGCGACCAGGAAATTTTCTCCCGTGATGAGCTTATCAAGCTTTTCAACACCGACAGTCTCGGCAACTCCCCTTCCGTATTCGATACGAAAAAGCTCGACTGGCTTAACAGCGAATACATCAAGTCCAAGGCCCCCGCGGAACTGATTGAGGGCATGCGTTCCTTCCTGCCGGAAGACACTGCCGCGGAAGACGCTTATCTGGAAAAGATCATCCCCCTGCTCCAGCCGCGTGCCGGGAATTACAGGGAAATGGCCGAAATGAGTGACTTTTTCCTCACCACTGCAGCAAATATGGAATATGACCAGGCCGCAGTGACCAAGGTTTTCACCCCCGAAGCAATTGAAATTCTGAAGGAACTTACCGCACTCATAGCAGCGGACGCAGAGTTCAGCCATGATTCCCTTGAAGCTGTATGCAAAGGCTACCTGGAAGAAAAAGGACTCAAATTCAAGGCCATCGGACAGCCAGTACGTCTGGCCCTGTGCGGCCGCACCCAGTCCCCCGGCGGACTCTATGATCTTATGCTTGTCATGGGCAAAGAGGAAACCGTTGCCCGCCTGGAAAGGGCTTTATCGCTGGTCTGATTACCGGGACTTGGACAGCTTGAAGATTCTACCAGATTGACCATCGGGCAGACCTTGATACTGCCGGTGAACCGGGATCGGATATAATCCTTGCTTCCCGCAGAAACTAAAAAAAATATCAAATAAAAAACTCCGCACACCGATCAGGTATGCGGAGTTTTTTGTGGTCCATTGATCTTTTTATTCAACAGCTTCCTGTGGAAAGTATTTGTCCTTGAGCTTAAGCCATGTCCCATCCTGTTTCAGGGAATCAAAGGCAGCCTGCCACCGGGCAACTACTCCATCCGGCACAGTTGTGGCAAATGCTATATAAATGGAAACAAAAGTTACCGGTGGCCCAACCCGCTCATAATCTGCCGGATTGAGGTCGCTGTTCAAATGCATAAATTGTGATATGGCCTTTTCCCCCATTGGGACGAGGTCCACTCTCCCGCGGACAAGCTTCAGAAAATCGCATTTTCGGGAAGGACCGGGCTCCAGATTTGTAAAGCCCATCTTCTGCAGGCTGACATGAATGAAACCATTTTTTGTAACGCCTATCCGGCGGACTTTTCTGGCATCACCAGTACAGGTCAGTTTTATATTACTCCCCTTTCTGCTGTAAAAATAAATTTCATCCCAATAAATAGGACCGACAAACTTGAACTTTGTGGCCCGTTCCGGCGTTATGGCCATGGGGAACAGCACATCACCGCTTCCGGTCTGCATCTTCCTGTAGGCCCGGGGCCAAGGATAAAATAATATATTTGATTCTTCACCACCGATCCTTTCTTCCATTAACCGGACAAGCTCTACCGCGAATCCTGAGGAGGTTCCATTGCTTGAAGAATAACTGAAAGGAGGGAGTTCACAGGTCATGACTCTAAGACCGGCAGCAAAAGTCGGGGAAGCACAGCAAACTAAAAAGGCTGCCAAAAGTATACAAACGGCCCTGTTGCTCATGAGGCAGGCTACCCGGTATATTTTGAAAATACAATTATTCTTTAAACACTAACACCTTGCGAATGTCCCGTTGACTCCTGAATTCAACAAGACAAAACGTGTAATCACTGCTTGCAATTTATCCGCAACTACACATAACATGCCAACTTAATTCAGAACATTCACGGAGTCATTTATGCCGCCATTTGAAATCAACAGATTCACGCAGCCGGGTTTCACATTCAACTCCCGCCGCTCTCCGGTATTCGCCACCCGAGGGATGGTTTCCTCCAGCCAGCCCTTGGCTACACAGGCCGGTCTGGAAATCCTGCGGGCAGGCGGCAACGCTGCTGACGCAGCAATCGCAGTGGCCGCAGCCCTGGCAGTTGTGGAGCCGTGCAGCACAGGACTGGGCGGTGATGCGTTTGCGCTTTATTACGATACCGGCAGCAGCAAAGTATCGGCCCTGAACGGCTCAGGCAAATCCGCAATGGACATCTCGCTTGAGAAAGTTCTCTCCATGGGAATAGCTGGGAGCCTGCCGATGCGTCACGCCATGACCGTCAATGTTCCCGGCGCATTCGGACTCTGGGCGGACCTTGTCGACAGGCACGGAACACTTGATCTTGCGCAAATCCTTACCCCGGCCATCCGCTACGCCATGCAGGGTTTTCCGGTCAGCCCAGTTACTGCGGAACTTTGGAAAGCCGGTGCGGAACAGGTCCTCAAACACAGCCCCGGCGGGGAATCCCTTCTCCTTGACGGGAGGGCTCCGCGCTGCGGAGAGGTGATGATCAACCGAGCCCTCGGCATGACCATGGCAAAACTGGCGGAACAGACTCCGGATGAAGCCAAGAAACTTTTCTACTCCGGAAAAATTGCCCGCCAAATAGTAAAAGCCGTGCGTGAAAACGGAGGGTTCCTTCGCGAAGAGGACATGGCGACCCATTGCAGCCTGTTTCAGGACTCAATCAGCACTGACTACCGGGGATACAGAATTCATGAATGCCCTCCCAACGGTCAGGGACTGGCCGCCCTGCTCGCAATGAACACGCTGGCGGGGATAGATGTGGCGGAGCTTGGCGAACCGTACTCTGCCCAAAGGATGCACTATCTCATAGAAGCCATGCGGCTGGGGTTCGCAGATGCCAGACAGCATGTGGCCGACCCGGAACACTACCATGCTCCGGTGGAAGAACTGCTTGCCCCGGAATACGGATCAAAGCGGGCGGGTCTCATCTTCCCGGACCGGGCCAACCCCGCATCAAAATCCGGAATTCCTGCCGCGACTTCCGATACAGTCCACTTCTGCGTAGTGGACAAGGACGGCAACGGCTGCTCCATGGTTAATTCCAATTACATGGGCTTCGGAACCGGGATAGCCCCTGAAGGACTGGGTTTCTCCCTGCAGAACAGGGGCCACAACTTTTCACTTGATCCGGCCCACCCGAATGTACTGTCCGGAGGACGGCGCAGCTACCACACAATCATTCCCGGCATCATCACCCGCACTGACGGATCGCTGCATTCGGTCTTCGGTGTCATGGGCGGATTCATGCAGCCGCAGGGACATCTGCAGGTAGTCTCGGCCATGCTGGATGACGGGGTTGATCCGCAGGAAGCGTTGAATAGACTGAGGTTCTGCATTGAACCGGGTGAACCGGCCGGGCATGTCTGCCTTGAAGAAGGATTACCCCGGGAAACAATCGCCGGGCTGACTGAAATGGGACACGAAGTTGAGATCAGAAACGGCTACGACCGAACGATATTCGGAAGAGGGCAAATAATTGTTCGTGATCCGCAAAACAAAACTCTCTGCGCAGGCTGTGATCCACGCTCTGACGGCTATAGTGCTGGGCTGTGTTGACAATGCAATGATACTCGCCAGGCAATATTATTCTGATTTATCAAACCGAAACAAAATCAGTCCACCAAAAATAACAGTGAGCGCCCGCTTTTGGGCGTATTTTAATTTATGCCGCCCACAGATGCGCTATACGTAAAAACATACGCACAATAAGCCAAAACAGTTCTGACACATGCCTGCGAAACGGTTATGCCGAGCGTCTTCATAAAAATTTTAAACTGCGGCCATAAATAGATAACAGACTACAACTAAAGACTTAAGCCCAGCCACTGCATTACAGTGACCGCACAACTGTATAATATACACACAAAAAACAACGCAGAACACCGCAAAGTACATCCGGACCCACTACTGGATTTTTCTGGTGTTTTATACTATACCCTCCTGACAATCCAATGTTCCCATACTCCATCAGACTCCCAACGAACATCTCAGTGAACGTTGAGTCTAAGTGCAGCATGTCCGGCACTCGGGGAGAAGATCAGGGAAATTCCCATCCGGTAAACCGATGTGAACAGCAATGACGTTCATGAAAGAGTTTCCCTGATTCATCTTGTCGCACATAAGCTGCAGACGGCATAGTATCGGCCTGTTATCTCAAGCACCCACCCGTGCCCAACAAGCAACAACGGAGGAAAAATGTTTAACAAATTTTCATGCATGGTTCTGAGCTGCATGCTCTGCCTTACATTTTTCGCAGCGCCTTCCCAGGCCAGTGACAAAAGCCTGATCATCGCGACTGCAACAACCGGGGGAACCTTCTACCCCGTAGGCGTAGCTATCGGAACACTGATCAGCATCAAGCTGGCCGGCCAGGACGGAATCTCCGCCACTGCGATCAACTCCGCAGGATCCGGCGAAAACATCCAGATGCTCAAAAACAAGGAAGCTGACCTGGCCATTCTGCAGGCTCTGTACGGCCTGAACGCTTATAAAGGCGAAGGCCCGTATGAAGGAAAGCCGTTCACCGGATTCAAATCCATCAGCATGCTTTGGGAAAACGTAGAACATTTCCCCCTGCTGAACAAATACATCAAAACTGGAACCATTCAGGACCTCAAAGGCCTGCATAAAAAATTCTCCATAGGTAAACGCGGAAGCGGAACCGAAGGCTCAGGCCGTACCCTGCTGAAGCTGATGGGAGTGGACCCGGACAAGGATCTCATCCTTGAATACCTCGGCTACACACCCTCCGCCCAGGCAATGATGGACGGAAGAATCGTCGGTGCCAATATCCCGGCCGGTCCCCCGGCTGCTGCCATCACACAGCTTTACGCACAGATGGGCTCTGACGATGTAAGCGTTCTTGAGTTCACTGACGAGCAGCTTGCCGAAATCCAGAAGGAATACCCCATCTGGAACAGATTCGTGATCCCGGCCGGAACATATCCTTCCCAGAAAAAGGACATCAGGACCATCGCCCAGCCGAACTTCCTGGCCTGCCGCGCAGATCTTCCCGAAGATGTTGTCTACAAGATAACCAAAACCATCTACGAGAACCTGCCGTTCCTCAACAACATCCACAAGGCCACCAAGGCCATGTCTCTTGAACGCGCTACCGCAGGCCTGCCTGCTCCGCTTCATCCCGGTGCCGTTAAGTACTACCGCGAAGTCGGCATCATAAAATAAGTCAGCAATAAGTGCGGCGGCGGAACCTTCCGCCGCCGCAACCATAGATTACACAGTTACTTTTCAGGCATCCCCATTTCCGGCAGACGGAAGCAGAGAAAGCCCGGCAGTAAAAACATCTGATCCACAATAAACCGGTGCAACGTTTCCAGCAGAAACCGGAAAGGTTGTCGGGCGGGACTACCGCAAAATTCATCGTATAGTATTCGCCCCTGAAAATGCCGCAGACAGACACGGTAAAAGAACAGGGCTGAGAGCAAAAGCACATTTAATTCATTTCGTAAGGATTCTACAATGGCCGACAGCACATCCCAAAAGCCGGCAGTAAAAAAAGATTCGGGCGGAGAAACCCTCGCCATCAAGCGCGTATTCGAGGGGCGCACCGCTACACTGCTATATGTGACAGGAATAATCTGTTCGCTTTTCCACCTATGGGTAAACACCATAGGAATCATGCCTGAAATACAGCGAAACGCCGTTCACTATTCCTTCATGCTCTTCATCGGGTTCCTGCAGTACCCGATGCTGAAAAGACACGCCAGGCAATGCCTGCCCGTTGACTACTTCCTGGCGATTCTGGCCTTCTGCGTAGGGCTGTATCTGGTATTTTTCGAGGACGCCCTGCACATGCGCAATGAAGTGCCGGTCATGGCGGACCTAATTGCCGCAGGGCTGGCGATAATCCTCCTGATGGAAATAACCAGACGAACAACCGGACTGCTTATTCCCATACTTTCCATAATATTCCTGACCTACGGCCTGGGCGGAGGAAGCTACTTAAGCGGACTTTGGAACTTTCCGGGTGTTACCGTAGAACGGATGCTCTACCGCATGTATTTCGCTCCGGATGGTATCTTCGGAACCATCGCGACAATCTCCAGTACGTTCGTATTCCTGTTCGTGCTCTTCGCTTCATTCCTGATCAAATCCGGCGCAGGTGAATTCATCATCAACCTTGCTCTGGCCACCATGGGCAGAACAATAGGCGGCCCGGCAAAAATGGCCGTTTTCGCCTCCGGTTTCATGGGCTCCGTGTCCGGAAGTGCTGTTGCAAACACAGTCGGGACCGGCTCCATAACCATTCCCATGATGAAAAAGACCGGCTTTTCCAGCAAATTTGCCGGAGCTGTTGAAGCTGCTGCCTCCACGGGCGGTCAGCTCATGCCCCCGATCATGGGAGCCGGCGCATTCATCATGAGCCAGTGGACTCAGATTCCATACCTGACCATTGTCGCGGTGGCCTTCATCCCGGCCATAATGTATTTTGTGAGCGTGGCCTTTTTCGTCCATCTCAGGGCCAAAAAGATGGGCATCAAACCGATTCCAGAGAAAGATATCCCCAAGATAGGCGAAGTGCTGAAACACGGATGGAACTTTTTCCTCCCCATCGGTGTACTCATGGGATTGCTGATGGTGGGGTATACTCCCACATTTTCGGCCTGCGGCGGTATCGTGGCCATCGTAGTCGCCAGTTGGATCAATCCCAAAACCCGCATGTCCTTACGCGACATCATGGACGCTCTGGCATCCGGCGGGCAGAACATGGTTACCACCGGTGTAATCCTGCTCTGTTCCGGCATAGTAGTCGGGGTGGTTCTGATGGTCGGTATGGGAATCAAATTCTCCATGCTGATCACCATGGTCGCAGGAAACAGCCTGATGCTCACCATCATTATGGTAGCTCTGGCATCCCTCATTTTGGGCATGGGACTGCCTGTAACCGCTTCCTACATTGTTCTTGCGGTCCTGGCTGCTCCGGCCATGCAGATGCTCGGCACAAGCCTTCTGGCTGCCCACATGCTCATCTTCTGGTACTCGCAGGATGCCAACGTTACTCCGCCGGTCTGTCTGGCGGCTTACAGCGCCTCGGGCATATCCGGCTCCAAGCCGCTTGAGACAGGATTTGAGTCATGGAAGATAGCCAAGGGGCTGTACATCATTCCGCTCCTGTTCTGCTATACGCCCATCCTCTTTGAAGGCCCATGGTGGCAGGTGGCCGAAACCGTTGTGACGGCCACAGCCGGTCTGTTCTGCTTCGCAGTATTCTTTGAAGGGTTCAACACACATGCTCTGAACAAAATTCAGCGTTTGTTATACGCAGGAACAGCCGTAATGCTGCTCTGGCCGGATATGCGCCTGCATGCAGCCGGTGCGGTGCTGCTGGTGATCATGGTCATGCGCGAACGTGCCACAGTAAAAAAAGAGGCGCTGGAAACGGCCTGACACTTATAGTCGGTCACGTAACCAATGACGGATAGATCACGCCCCCCTGTTCTGCACAGAACAGGGGGGCTTTGTTTGGTGATCCACAGACGGGAAAAACGAAGACTCAAAAGTTTCAATTTTGAAACTTCCCAATATTGACTCCCCTGTGGTATTACTAGGCAGAACTTCTGACTAATATTTTTCACGGAGGTTGCAATGATTGAAATAATGCCTGAAAGCAAAGGAACCATGCTGGCGGTAAAGGCTTCCGGTATGCTCTCCGGAACGGATTACAGCGAAATATGGATTCCCGCCCTGAAAGACATCATAGAGAAGAATGGCACATGCAGATGTCTTCTTTATATGGATGAAAACTTTGAAGGATGGGAGCTTAAAGCCATGTGGGAAGACGCTTCTTTCGGCTTTGCCCACCGCAACGACTTTGAGCGGCTTGCAGTCGTCGGAGGCCCCAAATGGGTGGAATGGGGTACACGGCTGGGCGCATCCATGATGAAGGGAGAAGTAAAAACGTACCAGGCAGAAGATTTAGACCGGGCTCTGGAGTGGGTAGCCGAATAATAAAAATTTGACGGGACAAAAAAAAGCCCCGACCGAAAAATGCGGACGGGGCTTTTTCCACGAACGAATCGTGCGAAAAAAGGGGTATAACCCAGCTTATTTCTTATTTGCTACGGGCTTTACAACAGCACCGGAGCGGATGCAGCGGGTACAAGCCTTGATGCTTTTTACTTCACCGCTGGGCAGCTGAGTGCGCACTTTCTGCAGGTTGGGCATGAAGCGTCTTTTGGACTTGTTGTGGGCATGGGAAACGTTGTTGCCGGTCTGAGGGCCTTTACCGCATATATCGCATACCTGGGACATGTTGAACCTCCTTGATGGTAGTCACTTTTTCTAGGTTGCCGGAAAGCGTGAATCACCGCAAGGAAAATCACTCCGGACGAACAAAAGAGGTATCATTTAAACGCTCGCTCTGGAAAATGCAAGCTCTTTTTCCTTGACAGAAGAAAAAAAACTCATATAGGAAACCCTTCCGCGAGGAAAAATATGTCTGAAATCTGGATTACATTAAACGATGTCCCCGAAGAGGGTCAGGAATTCGTTTTCGAGGACCAGGATTTCTGGGTTAAGGCCTGGAAAAACTACAATATGGAGGTCCGCGAGGGCGCTCCTCTTGTTTCCGAAGTCTACGTACTCCCCCAGGGAGACGGATGCCTGGTCCGGGGCCGTACCACCGGTTCCGTGACAATTGCATGCGACAGGTGCACGGCGGACTACAGGCATGAAATTTCCACCGAATTCGAGGAATTCGAGCAGGTCGCCGAAGCAGCAGGAGAAGATGATTCCCTGGTGGTCCGGACAAAGGACGGCTTGAAACTCAATATCGGAGCCCTTCTCTGGGAGTATTTCGTTATGGCACTGCCGGTGAAGCCGCTTTGCAGAAAGGACTGCAAGGGACTTTGCGACAAGTGCGGAGCCGACCTTAACAAGGGCGGCTGCGAATGCAAAAAGGACGAGGGCGATCCAAGGCTTGCGGTTTTCCGCAATCTTAAGATAAAGAACTAAATTCCGGTCTGTAAGGGATCGGTTTAAAAATCACTCTTTAGGAGACTAGTCATGGCACAGCCGAAAAAGAAAACTTCCAAATCCCGCAAGAATATGCGTCGTTCCCACGACCATGTAGAAACCCCCAACGTAGTATACTGCGAGTGCGGTGAGCCCATCCTCCCTCACAGAGCATGCTCTTCTTGCGGTACCTACAAAGGTCGCCAGGTAATTACTTCCGAAGATGCCTAGCATAATCCCCCGCATTGCCGTTGACGCCATGGGCGGCGACTACGGTCTCGGGGTTATCGTTCCGGCTGCGGTCTCTGCGGCCAGGAAGGGTCTCCCCGTTATTCTGGTTGGTGACGAGTACATGATCCGGTCCGAGCTTGAAAAGCTCGATACCGGATCATGTACTATTGACATTGTTCATGCCTCGCAGGTTGTCACCATGGAAGACAAGCCCGCCGATGCCATGCGCCGCAAAAAGGATTCCTCGATTCAGGTCGCCTGCAGACTGGTCAAGGAAGGCAAGGCGGACGGAGTTGTCAGCGCAGGCAACTCAGGAGCAACCGTTGCCTGCGGCATGTTCACCATCGGCAGGATTCAGGGTGTATTGAGACCGGGAATGGCCGGAATTCTCCCGACCGAGAAAAACCCCATGGTTCTCATTGATGTCGGCGCAAATGTCGACTCCAAGCCCGAACACCTCTTTCAGTTCGGCCTCATGGCCGATGTTCTGGCCCGCGATGTCCTTGGCTACGACAATCCCCGCATAGGTCTTTTGACTATCGGGGAGGAAGAAGGAAAAGGCAACTCGCTGGTCAAGACCACCTACGAAATGCTCAGGAATTCTTCCCTGAACTTCGTGGGCAACATTGAAGGCCGCGATATTTTCACCGGAGATGTGGACGTCGCTGTATGTGACGGATTTGTCGGCAACGTAGCACTCAAACTTTCAGAAGGACTGGCCAACAGCCTGGGCAATCTCCTCAAGGGTGAGCTCAAGCGTGACATCGTCTCCAAATTGGGGGCCATGCTCGCAATGAAGGCTTTTAAAAGATTCGGTCGTCTGGTAGACAAGTCGGAGTACGGAGGAGCCCCGGTGCTGGGGCTTAAGGGAATTGTCCTCGTCTGCCACGGCAAAGCCGACTCCAGAGCGGTTGAACGGGCCATAGAAATGGCTGCCCGCTTTGTCAAAAATGATGCTGTGGCCCACCTCCGGGAAGGGCTGGCCGCCCACAAGGAAATCACAGCGCCGGAACTCTAGCGCGCTTTTATAAAAGCAGCCAGTCTCTCCCGCTCTCGGAACGGGCCCGGCTGCCTGTTCCATTTTCCATCCCAAAACAGGAATGGCATAATGAGTACATTCTCACACATCAGAGGCCTGGGTTTCTATGTCCCGGAGCTATGTTACAGCAATAAAGACCTTGAAAAATTCGTTGATACAAACGACGAATGGATAACCACACGGACAGGGATCAAACAACGCCATGTTGTTGAAGACGAGACCTGTCTGGATCTTACTTACAATGCCGCGGTAAAAGCTCTTGCCAACGCTGAAATGGAAGCCGAAGAACTTACCCATATACTCGTGGGGACCTTCACCGGCGATATGCTTATTCCGTCCACAGCCTGCCAGCTGATGGAGCGTATGGGCCTGAAAAACAGGGTTGCCATGGATCTTTCCGCAGCCTGTTCCGGTTTCGTATATGCCCTTGAGGTGGCCAGAGCTCTCATCAATCTTCACCCCGATGCCAAAATACTCGTCTGCGGAGCTGAAGTCCTTACCAGCCGCGTAAACTGGGAAGACCGCTCCACCTGCGTTCTTTTCGGAGACGGAGCAGGTGCGGCTGTGCTCACCGCCGGCAACGACAGCGAACCGGGCAAAGTCATCGACACACTCCTTTCATCCGATGGCGGCCCCAGCATGAACCTGACTGTTCAGGGCTCCGGATCGTCTTTTCCCTATAAAATGGGTGATACTGTCGGGGATGAATATTTCATCAAGATGCAGGGACGTGAAGTATACAAGCATGCGGTTCGATCCATGACCGCTATATCCAATGAAATTCTCAAACGCCACAACCTGACCGCCGAGGATGTGGATGTGCTGCTGCCCCACCAGGCCAACCTGCGCATAATAGAGGCGGTAGGCAAAAAACTCGGTGTTCCGCGTGAAAAGGTTTTCGTGAACGTGGATAAATTCGGCAACACTTCCGCCGCATCCATCCCCATCGGGCTTGCCGATGCAAGGGAAAGCGGTTTTATCAAGGACGGAGATCTTGTTCTGCTGGCAACTTTCGGCGGTGGTCTCACCTGGGGATCGTCGCTGATACAGTTTTAAAGCCTTTTACAGACATGCGGCAATCTTTCACACAACAGTCACAACTACGTTGTATGAAAGGAAATACAGGAACAAAGCAAACGCGCATGCATGTTTAGGAATAATAATTTTAGATTAGATTTGCAGTCAAAGCCGCTTTAGGCTATGAGACGCATGACTGGTTAAATTTAACATTGAGGAAAATAAATGAGTGAACTGCCAAGTACCGCCCTTGTGACGGGCGGTTCCAGAGGAATAGGCGAAGCCTGTGCAAAAAGGCTTGCCAAAGACGGCTTTGAAGTGATCATCACCTATGTAAGCCGCCCCGACGGAGCCGAAAGAGTCTGCGCTGAAATTGAAGCTGCAGGCGGAAAGGCCCGCTCATTCAAGCTTGATTCTTCCGACCGTGAAGCTGTTGCAGCTTTCTTCAAAGACGAAATCAAGGGCCGAGTCAAACTGGATGTTCTGGTAAACAATGCCGGGATAACCAAAGACGGATTGCTTGTGCGTATGAAGGATGAGGACTGGGACAGGGTTATTGACATCAACCTAACCGGAGCTTTCACCTGCCTGCGCGAAGCCGGCAAAATCATGATGAAGCAGCGTTACGGCAGGATAATCAACATTTCTTCCGTAGTGGCCCAGGCCGGCAATGCCGGGCAGGCAAACTATGTTTCCGCCAAGGCGGGGCTGATCGGCCTCACCAAGGCAAGCGCCGTTGAACTTGCATCACGGGGAGTCACTGTAAACGCAGTGGCGCCGGGGTTCATAGAAACAGATATGACCGCCGAACTTCCCGAAAAAGTCGTAGCGCAGATGATGGAAACAATTCCACTGAAAAAACTCGGTAAATCCGAAGATATAGCAAATGCGGTGTCCTTCCTTGCGTCGGAAGACTCCGGTTATATCACTGGACAGACTCTCGCCGTTAACGGCGGGATGTACATGTAGAAAAAAAACTAAAAATAATGATTTGGAGGGGACTATGTCCGCAGCTGAAAAAGTAAAAGCAATTATCGTAGACCAGCTTGGCGTTTCCGAAGACGAAGTTAAAGAAGAAGCTTCCTTCGTTGAAGATCTCGGAGCCGACTCTCTTGATCTCACCGAACTCATCATGGCTATGGAAGAAGAGTTCGACGTTGAAATCGAAGACGAAGATGCTCAGAAGATTCTGAAAGTTAAGGACGCTATCGCTTTTGTTGAAAGCAAGCAGTAGAGCTGAGTCTCCGATTCACGGATTTTAAAAGAGCGCCTTACTGCTCCCACACGGGCGTAAGGCGCTTCTTTTCTTTAAGCTCCGGATCGGAATAACCCAAACTTATCTTACAGGTTCCATTACATGAACAGGGTAGTAGTAACAGGCGTCTCCGCCATCACCCCCATAGGTAACGATGTAGATACCAGCTGGAACAACCTCCTTGAGGGCAAATGCGGAATCGGTGAAGTGACCGCTTTTGATGCCAGCGAATTCACCTCCCGCATTGCAGGCGAAGTCAAAGGCTTCGATCCTAAAGAATACATTCCCGCCAAGCAGGCCAAACGCATGGAAAGGTTCACCCAGTTCGCTGTGGCGACCAACCAGATGCTCATGGAGTCCACCGGACTTAAGCTTGAAGGCGAGGAAAGAAAACGCGCAGGAGTCATCATCGGCGTAGGCCTGGGCGGCCTTCAGACCATCGAAACACAGCACAGCAAGCTGGAGAAATCCGGGCCCAAGAAAATCACCCCGTTTTTCATCCCCATCATCATCGGCAACATGGCTTCCGGACAGGTTTCGATCTTCGCCGGCGCACAGGGACCGAACATGTGTCTGTGTACCGCCTGCGCATCCGGTACCCACGCCATCGGCTCGGCCTATACCGACATCATGCTCGGACGTGCCGATGTCATGATCTGCGGCGGTGCCGAATCGACCATCACTCCGCTGGGTTTTGCCGGTTTCACCGCCATGAAGGCTCTCTCCACCAGAAACGACGATCCCCAGACCGCGTCCCGCCCGTTTGACGGCGAACGCGACGGTTTTGTCATGGGTGAAGGCTGCGGCCTGCTCCTGCTTGAATCCCTGGATCACGCCAAAGCCCGCGGAGCCGATATACTGGCCGAAGTGGTCGGTTTCGGAGCTTCCGGAGATGCCTACCACATGACCGCCCCCATGGAAGACGGCGAAGGCATGTCCCTGGCTATGCAGGCTGCAATCCGTGAAGCAAAGATCAGTCCCGCAGACATCGATCACATAAACGCGCACGGAACCTCCACCAAGCTGAACGACCTCTGTGAAACCAGGGCCATCAAGAAAGTCTTCGGCGACCACGCTTCCAATATAGCAATTGCCGCCAACAAGGGACAGACCGGGCACCTGCTCGGCGGTGCCGGCGGCATGGAAGCTGTTTTTGCGGTAAAAACACTTGAAACAGGTCTCATTCCCGGTACAATCAACCAGATTAATCCCGATCCCGATTGCGATCTGGATTACGGAAAAGAAGGAACCCGCGAGAAGCAGGCAAAATACGCCCTCAGCAACTCCTTCGGCTTCGGCGGTACCAACGCCTGTATGCTGTTTAAAAAATTCGAAGATTAATTCAGAATGCAAAAAAGGCCTTCGGCGAACCGGTCGAAGGCCTTATTCCCTCTCGCGGAAACGGTTATTACCGGTCCCCGGAAAACAACTTTCCGGCCGGAATAATTCAAATATCGGGTTGAAGCAGAAAGGGATTCCAACGCCCCTCCAGACCAGGTAAAATCCTGCGCGACAGTCTGTGCGGGCCAAAATTTCAAAATCTTAAAAATTTAACTGGAGCTTGTCATGGAAGAACTGATGATGAAAGACCCGGCTGTGGCCGCGGCTATCGGCAAGGAAGTCACCCGCCAGATGACCAAGCTTGAACTCATCGCCTCGGAGAACTTCACCTCCACAGCGGTCCGTCAGGCTATGGGCAGCGTAATGACCCACAAGTACGCCGAAGGCTATCCCGGAAAGCGTTACTACGGCGGATGCGAATTCGTGGACCTCGCAGAAGACCTTGCACGTGACCGCGCAAAACAGATTTTCGGCTGCGAATACGTCAACGTACAGCCCCACTCCGGTTCCCAGGCAAACATGGCCGTATACTTCGCCGCACTCAAACCCGGCGATACCGTGCTCGGCATGGACCTCTCCCACGGCGGACACCTTACCCACGGCTCTCCGGTAAACTTCTCCGGCAAGCTCTTCGACATCAAATTCTACGGTGTTGACCCCGAGACCAAGACCATCAACTACGACACCGTTCTTGAGATCGCCAAGGAATGCAAGCCCAAGATGATCATTGCGGGCGCAAGCGCATACCCCCGCATCATCGACTTCGCCCGTTTCCGGCAGATCGCCGATGAAGTCGGCGCAGTGCTGATGGTGGACATGGCCCACATCGCAGGTCTCATCGCAGCAGGAATACACCCCTCCTGCATCGAACACGCACACTACACCACCACTACCACCCACAAGACCCTGCGCGGTCCCAGAGGCGGTATGATCCTTTCTTCCGAAGAATACGGAAAATCCCTGAACTCGAATATTTTCCCAGGAATTCAGGGCGGTCCCCTCATGCACGTAATCGCCGCCAAAGCAGTTGCATTCGGTGAAGCTCTCAAGCCGTCATACGTCGAATATCAGAAACAGGTGGTCGCCAACGCTGCAGCACTGGCCGACAACCTCATGAACGCAGGTTTCGAACTGGTTTCCGGCGGAACAGACAACCACCTGATGATGGTTGACCTCACCAACAAGGACATCACCGGCAAGGATGCCGAACACGCCCTTGACGAAGCAGGTATTACCGTAAACAAGAACACCATTCCTTTTGAAACCCGCTCCCCGTTCGTCACTTCCGGAGTCCGTATCGGAACCCCGGCTCTGACCACCCGCGGAATGAAGGAAAAGGAAATGGAAAAAGTCGCCGGCTGGATAACCGCCGCCATCGACTCCGTAGGCAACGAAACCAGACTTGCCCAGATCAGCAAGGAAGTTGCCGACTTCGCGAAAGAATACCCTCTGTTCGCATATTAATTCAACTGCACGTCCGGATCTCTTCCATTTTCCCGTGCATACGGGAAATGAGTGATAAGACAGTCCGTCAGGACTCATGCACTTTGACATAACAGCGGACCCGGTTTTACCGGGTCCGCTTCAGCTTCGAAAGCAGGGAGCATTTCATGGATAACAGACTTCCATGGCCCGAATATTTCATGGGTATAGCACATCTCGTCGCCGAAAGGTCCACCTGCACCAGACGCAAGGTGGGTGCTGTTGCGGTCAAGGATAAACGCATTCTTGCCACCGGATACAACGGTCCGCCCTCGGATACGGCCCATTGCGCCGATGTGGGCTGCATACGCGAGACCCTCGGTGTTCCCTCCGGCCAGCGTCACGAGCTCTGCCGAGGACTGCACGCCGAGCAGAACGTCATCATACAGGGCGCGCTGCACGGAGTCTCTCTGCACGGGGCCGAAATATACTGCACCACTCAGCCCTGCCTGATCTGCACCAAGATGCTCATCAATACCGGGATTACGGCAATATACTATTCCGAAAGCTACCCGGACGAACTTTCAGAACAGATGCTCAAAGAAGCCGGAGTCAGGTTTGCACTTCTTTCACCCGACTCTTAGTTTCTACGAAACCTTCATGTCCCGTGCGGTGGAACTGGCCTTGCGGGGCCGCGACCGCACGGCTCCGAACCCCTGTGTCGGAGCGGTAATGGTATTGGACGGCCATATCGTGGCCGAAGGATACCACCGGTACTGCGGCGGTCTGCACGCGGAAAGGGAATGCATTGCCGACGCCCGCAGCAAAGGCGTGAACATGACCGAATGCACCATGTTCGTAACCCTTGAGCCCTGCAACCACTACGGCAAGACTCCGCCCTGTACCGAAGGCATACTGGAAGCCGGGATCAAGCATATTGTGGTTGGAACACGGGACCCCAACCCCAAGGCGGCCGGGGGTCTGGAATATCTGCAGTCCAAAGGCGTCAAGGTTGAATCCGGCGTACTGGAAGAGCAGTGCCGGGATCTCATTTCCGACTTTCTGTGCTGGCAGTTCAGCGAACGGCCCTACTCCATCCTGAAGCTGGCCTGCACCATAGACGGCAGGATCGCCGGGGCCACGGGCGAACAGGAAGCTGTCTCCTGCCCGGAATCATTTGCGGATGTGCAGCATCTGCGCTCCATAGCCGGGGCTGTGATTGTCGGCGGCAACACCCTGCGTGAGGACAACCCTTCGCTGACCTGCCGTCTTGATCCTCTGCCGGAAGGATATGTTCAGCCCAAGGCAGTGGTGGTCACCAACTCCCTGCCCGAAGAACCGGACGGATTCACGCTCACATCAGCACGTGCTGCTGAAACAATTTTCTGGACCAATGAAACAGAGGCCGCTACTAAGACTGCCTCCGAGCTTAAAAACAGGGGAATCGAAATAGTACCCCTTCCCGAAGGCGAAAAAGGACTTATACTTGAACCGGGATTCACCATGCTCAGAAAAAAGCATGGAGTGCTGCGGACCCTGTGTGAAGGCGGAGGCCGGTTGGCTCTTTCGCTGATTGAGCAGGGCCTTGTTGATGAATTCGTCATGTATCAGGCCCCGCGTATTCTGGGCAATGTCCTTGGCAGACCAAACTTCGCCGGTTCCGACAGGAAACTTATCCGCGATGCCACGGAGATGCGCATCAGCAGGGTGCAGCAGAGCGGCCGGGACTTAAAAATAGTTTTCAAACCCGAAGGACAGTAACACATGTTCACCGGAATAATTCAGGGCAAAGGAAATATCGAACGAGCCGAGAATCTGGGCAGTGAAACCCGTTTCACGGTTTCGGCTCCCGGAATCGGGGATTATGTAAAAGGCGAATCCATAGCAATAAACGGCTCCTGCCTGACGGTGGAAACATTCGGCGACACATGGTTCACCTGCTACGCCAGCAGCGAAACCATGTCGGTCACCAATCTGGGAAATCTGAAGGCAGGTTCAACCGTCAACTACGAGCGCGCGCTCGCTCTCGGCGACAGGCTGGGCGGGCACATCGTGTCCGGGCACGTGGACTGCATGGGCAAGGTCGAATCCGTGTCCCCGGCAGGAGAATCTCGCCTGTACCGCATCTCGTTTCCTGCGGATCAGGGAAAATACGTTGTCGCCAAAGGCTCGGTTGCGCTGGACGGCATCAGTCTTACCATAAACCGCTGCGGAACGGACTTCCTTGAAGTGAACATCATCCCGGAAACGCAGATGCAGACCACAATTTCCCTGTGGACTCCGGGGTACGCGGTGAATATTGAGACGGACGTTATCGGTAAATATGTTGAACGAATGGTTGCGCCATGGACCGGACAAAAGGTTGAGGAAAAAAAAGAGAATTCCATTACATTGGACTTCCTGCGCGAACACGGATTCTAATTCCTGAGGAGACCGGAGAAAACGCTGATTAAATCCATATTTTGATAAGCTTTTCAAAATAACACCCTTAAACTATTTGTGTTTCCAAAGGAAATTATTCCCTTTGGCCGTCAGAGACGAAAACAAATAATCAAAAGAGCGAAGCGCATCAAAAAAAGCAATCAGTGTTACCCAATGACCATCATTCGGGTCTGTGTTGAATTTTGTTTACAACATGTTTAAATAAAAGAATATATTTACGAGAAAAAAACATATTTCACCCTTTTCGTTTTTTAGGGTAAGAAGACAGTCCTGTCCGTAACGCCGGACAGTGAAATAAAAAAGCTCTCCGCCTGTCGGAGCATGAGGATAACACTATGCCTTTCTGCACTATCGAAGAAGCTATCGAGGATCTCCGCGAAGGCCGCATGGTCATCATGGTAGATGACGAAGACCGCGAGAACGAAGGCGACCTTGTCTGCGCCGCTGAAAAAGTCACCCCGGAAATCATCAACTTCATGGCCACTTACGGCAGGGGACTCATCTGCCTGGCTATGTCAGGTGAGATGGTGGACAACCTTAAGCTGCCGCTCATGGCCCAGAGCAACGGGTCCAAGTTCGGCACCAACTTCACGGTCTCCATTGAAGCCCGTGACGGTGTTACCACCGGGATTTCCGCACAGGACCGCGCAACCACAATCCTCGCCGCAGTCCGCGACGGAGTACAGCCAGAAGAGATTGTCACTCCCGGACACATTTTCCCCCTTCGCGCCAAGGACGGCGGAGTTCTGGTGCGTGCCGGACAGACCGAAGGAAGCGTTGACCTCGCACGGCTGGCAGGTCTCAAGCCTGCCGGAGTAATCTGCGAAATAATGAAGGATGACGGCACAATGGCCCGCCTTCCCGACCTCAAGGAATACGCCAAGAAACACAACCTCAGGATCTGCTCCACTGAAGCACTGATCAAATACCGCATGAAATTCGGCAGCCATACCGTAACCCGTGTGGCCGATGCCGAACTCCCCACCCGCTGGGGCGATTTCAAGGCTTCCGCATTTCATTCCAGCGAAGACAACCGTACCCACATCGCCCTGACCATGGGCGAAATCAAGCCTCATGAGCCGATTCTGGTCCGGGTGCATTCCGAGTGTCTCACCGGTGATGTATTCGGCTCCATGCGCTGCGACTGCGGCGACCAGCTGTCCTCCGCCATGTGCATGATCCGCAACGAAGGCGCCGGAGTACTGCTCTATATGCGTCAGGAAGGACGCGGAATCGGACTCGGCAACAAGATCAAGGCCTACCACCTGCAGGACCTCGGATGCGACACGGTTGAAGCCAACGAGAGACTCGGATTCAAGCCCGACCTGCGCGAATACGGCACCGGAGCACAGATTCTGGTCCAGCTCGGCATCTCCAAGATGAGACTTATGACCAACAATCCCAAAAAGATTGTCGGCCTTGAAGGATACGGCCTTGAAGTCACCGAGCGCGTGCCCATTGAAATGGATGCCTGTGAAATGAACTTCGACTATCTCAAGACCAAAAAAGACAAGATGGGACATATGCTCGACCATCTTGAAGATAAAAAATAAAGGGAGATGCACCATGTATCACATCAAGACTATTGAAGGCCAGCTAGACTGCAAAGACCTGAAGATCGCCCTGATTTCCGCCCGTTTCAACGATTTCATCGTGGACAGGCTCATCGGCGGTGCAATGGACTACCTCCTGCGCCACGGCTGCAGCAAGGAAAACCTGACCCTGGTCAAAGTCCCCGGTGCATTCGAAATTCCCGTGGTAACCAAAAAACTGGCTGCCAAAGGCGAATACGACGGCATTGTGGTACTCGGTGCGGTCATCCGCGGAGCAACTCCCCATTTCGATTTCGTCTGCAACGAGTGTGCAAAGGGCGTTGCCCAGATCAGCCTTGATTCCGGACTGCCCATCGGTTTCGGTCTGCTGACCTGCAACACCATTGAGCAGGCCATTGAACGTGCCGGTTCCAAGGCAGGCAACAAAGGCGTTGAAGCCGCCTCCGCCATGCTGGAAACCGTTCGCGTACTGGAACAGATCTAGCTCTCGTTCCGCCAGAATTGATCATGATCAGCCTCCGGCTCAGTGCCGGGGGCTTTGCTCGTTATCCGGGGCGGGAAAACGTATTTGCCATTGTTGTTTTAATAACCATTTAGATGTATCTTGCGTTTCGAAATTACTTGAGTTCTTTGTAAACGCAAGGGTGTGATTAAGAATGTCCCAGACAAAAGGTTTACGCAGAAAAGGCCGTGTTCTAGCCTTTCAGGTTCTTTACGGCTTGAGTTTTGTCCCTCCGCACGGCGGCTGGACCTGTGAACGGATCTACAACCAGAGTCCGGCAGTACTACGGGAAACGGACGAAGATCTGATTCTGTATGCACGTGAATTACTGCTGGGCATCTGGAATGCCCTTGACGGACTTGACGAGGTTATCGGCAGTTATTCCAAACACTGGAAAATAGAAAGAATCGCAAAAGTCGAACTCGCCATCCTGCGGCTGGCTGTTTTCGAACTGATGCACAAGCCTGATATTCCACTGAAAGTCGGCATAAACGAAGGCATTGAACTGGCCAAGAAGTTCGGCGACGGAAATTCGCGAAACTTCATCAACGGTATTCTGGACGCGGTAGCCCGCGATATTGATACCGGCAAGTTCAAGATTACCAAGAACTTCTAGTTTCAACTGATTTTCAAATGCATCGTGTTTTTTACAAAACGCGATGCATTTCAGCATAGTTAAATATCCGGATATGCGGGGACTTGCTTAAGTCTCTTAAATTCCACAGAACAGCCCGGGTGAACAGGATTCTCCGGAGGCAGCTTCGGACCTTCCGCGCTCGAACATTAAGCAAACGCAAGGATTTTTATAATGGGCTTCGGGAAATACGAACCAGAATTGATTGAAGACAAATGGCAGAAGGAATGGACCAAGCAGGGTGCCTTCAATGTGGAGGCGGACGAGTCCCGGCCCAAATATTATGTGCTGGAAATGTTCCCCTACCCGTCCGGAAAAATCCATATGGGCCACGTGCGCAACTATTCCATCGGTGATGTTGTTGCTCGCTACAAAAGGATGAAAGGCTTCAACGTGCTTCACCCCATGGGCTGGGACGCTTTCGGTCTTCCTGCAGAAAACGCGGCCATAAAAAACAAGACCCATCCGGCCGAATGGACCTACGCCAATATTGACGACATGCGCACCCAGCTCAAGCGTCTCGGCTATTCGTACGACTGGCGCCGCGAGCTGGCTACCTGCCATCCCAGCTACTATGAATGGGAACAGAAATTTTTCCTGAAATTTCTCGAAAAGGGACTCCTTTACAGAAAAAAATCACCGGTCAACTGGTGTGAAACCTGTCATACGGTTCTGGCAAACGAACAGGTGGAAGACGGCCTGTGCTGGCGTTGCGACACTCAGGTGCAGCAGAAAGAACTGTCCCAGTGGTTCCTGCGCATCACCGCCTATGCCGAAGAGCTGCTCGAAAGCCTGAACGAGCTTGAAGGCGACTGGCCCGAAAGGGTTATCACCATGCAGCGCAACTGGATCGGCAAATCCATCGGTGCGGAACTCGACTTTGAAGTTGACGGCTCCGATGAAACCATAAGCGTTTTCACCACCCGTCCGGACACCCTTTTCGGCGCGACCTTCATGTCTCTGGCCGCAGAACATCCCATGGTGGAAAAACTCATCGAGGGATACGCCGAAGCCGAATCTGTTCGCCAGTTTGTGCACAAGGTCACCAACATGGACCGTTTCCAGCGCGCTGCCGATGACCTCGAAAAAGAAGGCATCTTTACCGGTGCTTACTGCACCAACCCCCTTACCGGGGCCAAAATGCCCATTTACGTGGCAAACTTCGTGCTCATGGGCTACGGAACCGGCGCTGTAATGGCCGTTCCCGCACATGACCAGCGCGACTTCGAATTCGCAACCAAGTACGGACTGCCCAAGCAGGTGGTCATCCAGCCCAAAGACGTGACTCTGGATGCGTCCGCAATGACCGAGGCTTATACCGACCCCGGATTTCTGGTCAATTCCGGCGAATTCGACAATATGCCTAACGAAGATGCAAAATCTGCCATTGTCGAATTTCTCGGCAAATCTGGAAAAGGCAAAAAGGCCATCAATTACCGTCTGCGCGACTGGAACATCTCCCGCCAGCGTTTCTGGGGTGCTCCCATCCCGGTGATCTATTGCGACGAGTGCGGAATCGTTCCTGTACCGGAAAAAGACCTTCCGGTAGTTCTGCCCGAAGACGCTGTCATGAACGAGGACGGACGTTCCCCGCTTCCGCAGATGGAATCGTTCATGAACGTGCCCTGTCCAAAGTGCGGCAAGCCCGCCCATCGTGAAACCGACACTATGGATACCTTCGTGGAATCTTCATGGTATTTCATGCGTTTTACCTCGGCACGCAACGAGGACGCCCCCTTTGACAGCAAATCTCTTGAATACTGGAGCCCTGTGGACCAGTACATCGGCGGAATCGAGCATGCCATCCTGCACCTGCTCTACGCACGCTTCTTTACCAAACTGCTGCGCGATGAAGGCTACACCAAAGTAGGCGAGCCGTTCAAGAACCTGCTCACTCAGGGAATGGTGCTCAAGGAAGGCTCCAAGATGTCCAAGTCCAAAGGCAACGTGGTCGATCCCAACGCCATGATCGGAAGATACGGGGCAGATGCCACCAGACTCTTCATTCTTTTCGCCTCCCCGCCTGAAAAGGACCTTGAGTGGTCCGATCAGGGTATTGAAGGGGCATTCCGCTTCCTGAACAGAATATGGAGACTTGCCGAAGAACTCGACGGCAGCCTCGCTCCTGTAGGCGCATGCGCCAAACCGGCAGCCGAACTGCCCGCAGAGGCCAAAAAACTGCGCCTCAAGGAACACGAAACAGTAAAACGCGCCAGCCGCGACATGGAAAACAAGTTCCAGTTCAACACGGTGATCGCCGCCACAATGGAACTGGTCAATGAAATATACTCCCTCAAGGACAAGCTCATCGAATCCGAAGAAGGAAAATTCGCCATGTCCTCGGCTTTCAGTACCGTACTTACCGTTCTTTCGCCCATTGCCCCGCACATCTGCGAGGAACTCTGGTCCGCTCTCGGATACAAGGGCTGCATCGCCGAAGTTCCATGGCCGGAGTTCGATGAATCCGCAATGGTCACGGACGAACTGCTGATCATCATTCAGGTCAACGGTAAAATGCGCGGCAAGCTTTCCGTTCCGGCTGCGGCAGGCAAGGAAGAAATCGAAAAGACAGCACTTTCCCATGAAAATGTTACCAAGCATATCGAAGGAAAAATCGTCAGAAAAGTAATCGTTGTTCCCGGCAAGCTGATCAACATTGTCGCAAACTGATCAACCGGATCAGTTAAGGCTGCACGGGGCGGGATTAAGTGCTCCCCGAACGGCCGGAAGAAATAAATAGTCTCCCGTGTCCAGAGAATAGTACTCCGGACACGGGAGAATAAAATAAAGTCCGGAACGGCACCGCTTTTCGGAACCGGACCCAAGAAGTTCTCCCGGAACAGACAGAACTGATACGGACCCGCAACCAGTGAGGATATCAACAATGGTCATGACTGCTTACATCAAAAGACTGTTATTTTTGCTTTGCCTGCTTTTCTGCATCACTGCCTGCGGCTATCACAACTCTGCCTCCGCGCCGAACAGATTGGGAGAAAAGTTCCACGAAATCGCAGTTGCCAAGGTTGAAAACCCGACACTGGAACGCTGGCTGGAACCCAAAATACGCTCCATGCTGCATGATGAAATCATCAGACGCGGGCAGCTTGTATGGGCAGACCGCTCCAAGGCCGAAGCGCTGATAAGCATCAAAATCATCAGCATCTCATCAGGCAGCCGCATCCTCGGCGACAACGATGCCACCCTCAAATACGACAAGAGCCTCAAGGTCCAGATGAAAGTGACTGATGCCGCCGACGGGACCATGATCTGGAATTCCGGTCCGGTAGAAGTGACCGAGTCCTACTATTCCGGTCAGGAAGACGCCGCCAACGAGCTTGTCACTGAACTTCTGGTCCGCAAACTCGTGGACAGGATGTCCCAGGCATATTAGCTGGGCATCCAGCACACACGGATAAAAACCGGAAAATTATGTCCAGACCCGGATACATGTTTCTGATCTGCCCTGATGCGGAGCTTCTGCACGCCCGCATAAAGGAACTGCAGGAACAATTCCATGCACAGGACTATGAAAAAAAGGTTTACTGGGCTGACGAGGAATTTCCCCGGCAGTTCTGGGGCGACCTGACCCTGCAGACCCTTTTCGGTTCCGACAAGATCATCATCCTGCGAAGAGCCCATTCGCTCAAGGCCGCAGTCTGGGACAGTCTGGACAAGACCATTGCCGCCCTAGCCGGCTCCTCGTTCCTCATCATGTGCCTGGAAGGCAAATGGGAACGCAAGGGACCGCCGGTTCCGGCAGTGCTCAAAAAACGAAAATGCTGGAAATTTGCGGATAAGAAAAAATGGACCTGGCAGTCCGCCGGTCTGGATGAAAAAACCATTTCCGGATTTGTTGGCAAATGGGCAGTCGAGAACGGAATCGCAGTTGATAAGCAAGTGTTGCAGGCTCTTGCCAAAGCCCTTCCAAAGGACGCCCGTGCCGCCAGACTTGAGTTGGACAAACTGGACCTTGCTGCCGGACCGGAACGTAAACTGAGCATGGAACACGTGGACCTTGTCGTGCACAGTGACGAGATGGATTTTTTCCAGTTCATGCGCTCCATGTCCGAAGGAGGAGACCCGGTGGAAATCTGGCGCCGGGTGCTGACCAATCACAGCGAAAAGGATTCCATGATCTTCATGCTGACCGCCTCGCTGACCAGAGAAGCCCGTGCCCTGTGGATGATTCTCCATGGCGAGGAATCCGCCGTAAGGCTCCCCCCGTTTGTTAAAAGGCAGAAACAGGAGCTTGCGCGCAGGCTCGGACCCGCACGGATAGCAAGGATGTTCGACATGGTCCTTGAAGCGGAACTCGGCATCAAGACCGGTCAGCGCCGTCCTGAACAGGCTCTGGAACTCCTTGTGGCCTCCCTTACCTCCCTTTTCGCTCCGGCAGGAAGAGCCAGACGCCGGTCCTGAACTATTCTGCATAGCTTATTGAATGTCTCCGCCGGCCCTGCCCCGGACACTCCGAGCATCCCCTGTTTCAAAACGTACTTTTTATGAAAAAGCAGCCTTTTTACATGAAAACCATGTTTTTTTATCTAAAAAAGCACTGATTCATGTAACTCCATATTGCCTTGCCGAGACATAATGTTTATTTCTTCCAGACACTGTCCGTGAGGACAAGTGGGCGGGATTAAATTTTACGCAGCCGAAAAAGGTTCCGGAACTGTACTACTTGCCAAAGCGGACTTACTATTTATTATGAAGGATAAGCCTCATTTCCACGGTCATCGCCAACGCCTGAAGGAGCGCCTCTGCAAGGACGCGTCGGCAATGGCTGACTATGAAATACTTGAGTTGCTGCTCGGTCAGACGCTTCTGCGTCGGGATACAAAGCCGATTGCCAAGGATCTGCTCGCCAGATTCGGTTCATTGGGCGGAGTTTTCAGGGCACCGCAGTCACAGCTTGAGGAAATGGACGGAATAGGTCCGGGGGTTTTGGCCTTTTTCACGCTGCTGCGTGAATTCTGGACCAGAATGGCCGAGGAACCGGTCCGGGCTGGAGAAACTCTTTCCGACCCGGAAGCAATCAGGAAAGCTGCCATGGCCCGCATCGGGAACCTGAGCAGGGAAGAATTCTGGATTGCACTGGTCAACAACGGCAACAAAGTGATATACTGGAGCAGGATGTCAGAAGGTACAGTGGACAAAACTGCAGTATACCCAAGGGAAGTAGTGGCATTGGCCCTGCGACACAATGCCTCCGGAATTGCCGTGGCCCACAACCATCCGGGAGGAAACCCGGCTCCTTCGCAGGAGGATATGATGATAACAATGGATATCGCCACGCTGTGCCAGGACATGGGTATCCGCCTTCTGGATCACGTTATTGTGACTGTGGACGGTTTCTACAGCTTCAGGGAAAAGGGACGCTTGTAATGAACGCCTCAAAACTTCAAGGAGGTTCCCATGATCAGAAGCTATCATTGTGTTGTTACCGGCAAGGTTCAGGGAGTTTTTTTCAATGCATGGGTGAACGATCAGGCTGCGTCTCTGGGACTGGCAGGCTGGGTCCGCAACCTGGATAACGGCAAGAAGGAGGTGCTGCTGCAGGGCGATGAAACAAAGATCGCCGAAATGCGCACCAGACTCCTTGTAGGTCCGCCTCTTTCGCAGGTCAGCGACCTTAAGTGTGAATGGATCGATTACGATACCGAGCACAAGGAATTTGCAATACGTTAAGACTGTTGAAAGTCTTAATCCGATAAATATCAACATTTCCGGTTCCGGTCCATATTGACCGGGGCCGGATAAAACCGTTTTTTTCATATACCGGAACAGAAAACCACTTTGACCTAAAGGATTTTTCCCTTGAAGAAAAAGAAATCACCACTCAAGGCTCTGAAACTCAGCAGAAAAAACAGGCAGAAGGCTGAAAAACCTGCTGCCAGGAAAAACGAGAGCAGCAGCGGGAACGATCAGGGGCTGAACAAGCCTCCGGTTTCCCCGCTCAATGTGCTGCATGACGCCGCAGACCTGCTGGACGACCATCTTATCACCGAAGACGGACAGGTGGATATACCGAATACTCTGCCTGTTCTGGCAGTGCGTGATATCGTGGTCTTCAACTACATGATTCTGCCGCTGTTTGTGGGACGGGAAAAATCGGTACACGCGGTTGAAGCGGCCATGACCGGCGACCGCTATGTGATGATACTGACCCAGAAAGATGAGTCCGTGGACAATCCCGAACACGAGGACCTCTACCAGACCGGGACTGTCTGCATGGTCATGCGCATGCTCAAAATGCCCGATGGCCGTCTGAAGGTGCTTGTACAGGGCGTTTCCAGAGCGAAGGTCAAGAGATTCATCAGCTCCGATCCGTTTCATATCGCGGAAATAGAAACCATTGACGAACCCCAGATACAGGAACTCGACTCCACGCAGGAAGCACTGGTACGCTCTTCGCGTGAACAGAGCGAAAAAATACTGTCTCTGCGCGGCATTTCATCCACGGACATCATGAGCGTTCTCAACAACGTTGACGATCCGGGCAGGCTTGCGGACCTGATAGCCTCCAACCTGCGCATGAAGGTTGCTGCGGCCCAGTCCATCCTTGA
Source organism: Maridesulfovibrio sp. (assembly GCF_963677005.1). Classification (NCBI taxonomy): domain Bacteria; kingdom Pseudomonadati; phylum Thermodesulfobacteriota; class Desulfovibrionia; order Desulfovibrionales; family Desulfovibrionaceae; genus Maridesulfovibrio; species Maridesulfovibrio sp. The sequence goes on from NZ_OY781616.1 coordinate 2,284,864, forward strand.
ATGCGAAAAGCCGGTGGAAAGGCTGACTCTGGTCAACACCCAGCTCACGCAGGAAGTTGAAGTCGCCTCCATGCAGAACAAGATTCAGTCCATGGCCAAAGAAGGTATGGACAAGGCGCAGAAAGATTTCTACCTGCGGGAACAGCTCAAGGCCATCAAGCGGGAACTCGGCGAATCGGCAGACGAAGCCGAAGAGGCCGAAGAACTTCGTGACGCCATCGCCAAGGCGAAAATGCCCAAGGAAGTGCGCAAGGAAACGGAAAAACAGCTCCGCCGCCTTGAAGCCATGCACCCGGAATCATCCGAAGCAACGGTCATACGCACCTATCTGGACTGGATGATTGAATTGCCGTGGTCGAAGCAGTCCCGCGACAGGCTTGATATTATCGAGGCCAAGAAAATTCTTGATGAGGATCACTACGACCTTGAAAAGGTCAAGGAACGCATTCTCGAATACCTGAGCGTGCGCAAGCTGAATCCCTCCATGAAAGGACCTATCCTCTGTTTCGTAGGCCCTCCGGGTGTAGGTAAAACCTCGCTCGGACGGTCCATAGCCCGCAGCCTCAAGCGGAAATTCCACCGCATGTCGCTCGGCGGCATGCGCGATGAAGCTGAAATACGCGGGCACCGCAGAACCTACATAGGCTCGATGCCCGGACGTATCATTCAGGCCATAAAACAGTGCGGAACCCGCAACCCGGTCATCATGCTTGACGAAATAGACAAGCTCGGGTCGGACTTCCGGGGCGATCCTTCATCCGCCCTGCTTGAAGTGCTGGACCCGGAACAGAACAACTCCTTTACCGATCATTATCTGAACGTTCCCTTCGATCTTTCCAAGGTAATGTTCATCTGCACCGCAAACGTGCTGGATTCCATCCCCAGACCGCTGCTGGACCGTATGGAAGTGATCAGGATTCCGGGCTACACCGAGCATGACAAGATAAATATCGCCAAGAAATACATTCTCGGCCGCCAGTGCACGGAAAACGGGCTGAAAGAAAAGGAAATGATCATGCCGGACGAGGTCGTTTCCAAAATAATCAAGGAATACACTCGCGAGGCCGGGCTGCGCAACCTTGAGCGGGAAGTGGGTTCGGTCTGCCGAAAACTGGCCCGTAAAAAGGCCGAAGGTGAAAAGGGACCGTTCGAGGTCACCGGCGACAACCTTCACAAGTACCTTGGTATTCCCAAATTCCTCGAAGATGAGAAGGAATACGAACTCCCCGCCGGAGTCGCATTGGGACTGGCCTGGACACCTGTGGGAGGATCAGTGCTGCACGTGGAGGTTTCAGCTGTTCCCGGTAAGGGAAAACAGCTGCTCACCGGCCAGTTGGGTGATGTTATGAAGGAATCGGCACAGGCCGCAGTCTCCTTTGCCCGCAAGCATGCCGAGGAGTACGGAATCAGCCCGAACTTCCACGAGGAGCAGGACCTCCATATCCATGTTCCGGACGGGGCCACCCCCAAGGACGGTCCTTCGGCCGGTGTCACCCTTGTTACCGCGCTGGTTTCGGCGCTTACCGGAATTCCTGCGGATCCGGAACTGGCCATGACCGGGGAAATATCCCTGCGGGGCAGGGTTCTGCCGGTTGGCGGAATAAAGGAAAAAATCCTCGCAGCCGTCTCTCTGGGCATGAAGCGCGTACTTATCCCGGCCCGCAATGTCAAAGACCTTGAGGACATTCCGGACGAACTGCGCAACAAGATCGAGATTACCCCGATTGAACGCATTGACGAAATCTGGCCCATTGCCAAGGCAAAATAGCCGACCTGAAATTGCAACAGCAGCGCGGCAGACCGTAACGGTCTACCGCGCTTTCTTTTTTACGTGCCTATTTCCTTAACTCCGCAAAAACGCATTTAGCACATTGAATTTGATGCGCTTCGCGCCTTTGATAACTTGATTTCGCCCCCGGCGGCCAAAGAAGATAATCCCCTTTGGATTCCCTAACAGTTTAAGGCTGAAGCTCTGAAAACCGCTACTTGAATCACAAGATTTGCCGAGCTATGATGATGGGTATTTTTTTACGCCTTGCCATTCAGGCAACCGGACTTATATGTAGGCCAGAGATTGCCCCGCCCGGAGTTTTGGGCTATGCAATCTTTCGCGAACAATAATTTCAAAAGCACGGAGTGGATATAAATGCCTATTTTCGAATACAAATGTGCTGACTGCGGCAAGGAATTCGAGGAACTGGTCTTCAATCGCGACGAGTGTCCCCCCTGCCCCGAATGCAAATCCGCCAACACCGCCAAACTTATGTCTGCATGCAAGATAAAATCCGGCGGAAGCGCTGCCGATTTCGGTGATGCAGGAACTTCCTCATCATCTTCATCAGGCAGTTCATGTGCCGGATGCAGCGGCGGCAACTGCGCTTCCTGCGGTTAATCAGTATAAATATTAAGCCAAACGACGGACCAATGAGAAAAATCACTATTGCTACCCGCGGCAGCAAGCTCGCACTCTGGCAGGCCGAACATATTTCAGATCTTCTCCGTGAAGAATACCCCGGCATAGATGTCCAGTTGCTCAAGATCAAGACCAAAGGGGACAAGATTCTTGATGTTCCTCTGGCCAAAGTCGGAGGCAAGGGGCTTTTCGTAAAGGAAATAGAAGAAGCCCTGCTGGAAAAGAGGGCCGATCTGGCCGTGCACAGCATGAAGGACGTACCCACGGAACTGCCTGAGGGCCTTGAAGTGGGCGTAATTCCTCCCCGCGAAGCGGATACGGACACGCTGCTTTCCGTTAAATACGATTCCCTGAGCGATCTGCCTGCCGGGGCAGTAGTGGGAACAAGCAGCCTGCGCCGTCAGTCTCAGCTGCTAACCCTGCGGCCCGATCTCAAGATCGAATCCCTGCGCGGCAACCTCGACACCCGCGTGCGCAAACTTCTTGACGGTGAATTCGACGCCATTGTGGTCGCCACTGCCGGACTCAACAGACTCGGTCTGTCCGCACCCAAGAGTGAAGTTCTTGCTCCGCCGTCCTTCCTGCCTGCAGTTGCTCAGGGAGCGCTTGGGATAGAGTATCGCATTGAGGACACCGAAATACAGGACATCCTGCAGTTCATCCACGATGAAAACACAGCCCGGCAGGTACATGCCGAACGCGGATTTCTCACCGGCCTTGACGGCGGCTGCCAGGTTCCCATTGCTGCATGGTCCCGGCTTGAAGGTAAAAGCATCACTCTGACCGGTTTTGTCGCTGATGTGGACGGCTCAAGCCCCATACGTCTGGAAAAGACCGGCCCGGCTGACGAGGCCTGGGACATAGGCCAAAGTCTTGCTGAGGATGTGCTGAAAGCCGGAGCCAGAGAAATCCTCGACCGGGTTTATGAAAAAATCTGAGCAAATCCTGAAATCGTTCCGGACTCTGCCCGGCGTGGGTAAATCCATTGCCGGAGACCTGTGGGACCTTGGCTACCGGTCCCTTGATGATATGCGCGATCAGGACCCGGAAGAAATGTACGCCCGGCTTGAAGAACTGGCCGGACAGCATGTGGATCGCTGCATGCTGTATGTCTTCAGATGCGTGGTCTACTGTGTAAACACCGAAGACCGCGACCCGGAACTGGAAAAGTGGTGGAGCTGGAAGGACAGACAGGATTGATAACTGTCTTATAAAATTTGCAAAAAAAGGTCTGGATCATTTGAAATGATTCAGACCTTTTTTTTGCCCGCAGACTCATTCTTTTTATTAAGAACCATAAAGTTCGCTGAAAAACTTCCGATATGAAAGTTAAACGGGAATCTACAACAAGCAAACATTAATTTTATCTTCCAGGGAAGGAGGTATAAAATGACAAACGGCAACGAACTGTCCAAGGTTTCACAGGCCCCGCCTATAAGGGATGATGAAAACTTCGCCAACACCATGAAGACTCTTCAGCGCAAGAGACTGCACCGCAAGGCGTATGGAGACCCTTCCATGCACCGGGAGCTTGTCAGGATTGAATCTTCACCGATTTACAACGCCAATGCGGAGCTCATTCAGGCTGTAACCACAAGCCACGGTTCCGCATAAATACGTAAATTTGTTTTGCCATCACGTTTTGCTTTCCATCCGTGAGCCAAAGGGGAAACTTGAACAAGGTTTTCCCTTTGGTGCTCCTGAAGAAATTTCCCCGAGCAGTACCCGGTCATACAGCATTCCTTCTTCAAAGCTCATTTCCTGAAATACAGGCAGAACAATTAATCCCTGTCAGCGAATACGCAACCGCGCCTCCGCTTCGGCGTAAGGCAGCACCTGTCCTACGTGTGCGGCAAGGTCGCCCTGCTCAAGCAGCATATCCACGGCCTGATCAAGCTGCTCTTCGGAAACGGCGAGGATCAACCCGCCTGAAGTCTGCGCGTCAAAAACAAGGTCGGTCATTATCGGATCGGCGCTCCCGGCAGCATGGACCTGTTTGCTGCAGTACTGCCGGTTGGCAAAGCTTCCCGCAGGAATCATACCCATTGAAGCAAGATCAATTACATCGTCCATAAACGGGACGCTGTCCAGCCACAACTCCACGGCAACCCCCGAAGCCTCGGCCATTTCAAGCACATGCCCGCCAAGTCCGAATCCGGTTATGTCCGTAGCACCCTTGATTCCGAGTTCACGGATTACCTTCCCGCCGCCTTTGTTCAGCCGGGAGGCCCATTTGTATACATCACGTTCAAATTTCTCTGCTCCGTCCCAATCCGCCTTGAGGGCTGTTGCCAGAACACCGGTTCCCAGCGGCTTGGTCAAAAGCAGATGATCTCCCGCGCGAAGGCCCTTGTTGGACGCAAAACCGTCAGGGTCGACCATGCCGGTAACGGAAAGACCGTACTTGATTTCATCGTCCTCAACGCTGTGACCTCCGGCCAGCACGGCACCGGCCTCGCGGGTCTTGTCCATTCCGCCCTTTAAAATTTCGCGCAGTATTTCCGGTCCCATGGTTTTCATGGGATAACAGACGATATTCATCACGGTCCACGGTTCCCCTCCCATGGCGTAAACGTCCGAAAGGGAGTTGGCAGCGGCAATCTGGCCGAACCAGTACGGATTGTTGACCACCGGAGTGAAGAAATCCACAGTCTGAACCAGTGCCTTGCCGGCCGGGAACGAAACAATGGCGGAATCCTCATTGCCGCCGATACCGGTAAGAAGGCGCTCGTCTTCAACTGCCAGACCGTGCAGTACCTGCTCCAGGTCCCCCGGAGCGATCTTGGCAGCTCAACCGGCAGCTTTCACAGTCTTGACCAATTCACTTGGCATGGCTGACTCCTTGGGGGTATGGGCAGGCAATCCGGTCTCGCCCACTACGGACGAGTCTTGGAACGGCCTGATAATTTTTAAACTTAATTTGATGTGCTGCGCGCTTTTAATAGACTGATTTCGCCGCTGGCAGCCAAAGGGGATAATCCCCTTTGGAATCCTTTATAATTTAAAGTTACTGCATTGAAAGTAGTCACTAAAATACAAAGTCTTGCGTAGCTAAGGCAATAGCCATATTTGCAATCTGTAAAAAACATTGTCTAATTTACAATATGACTGATCAGCAGCTGGAAGCAACCCCTGCGTCTGAAAATGTCGCCATCTGATTGTATATATTCGCGGCAGCACGAAGCATAAAAACGGAAAGAGCTGCTCCGGAACCTTCACCCAATCGAAGGCCGAGATGCAGCAGCGGTCTGCGGCCAAGCGCTTCCACTACCTTTGCGTAGCCCGGCTCCGCAGAAGCATGCGAAAGGACGCAGTATCCGCCCACAGCCGGACATATCAGGGACGCTGCGGCATACGCGGCGGTAGAGATGAAACCATCGATGCAGACGATCTGGCGGTTTGCCGCCCCGCCGAGGATAAGACCTGCCAGTGCGGCAATTTCATATCCTCCCAATGCGGCCAGTATACTCAGAGGATCACCGCCCCCTACAGCCTCGGAATTGGCCTGCAGAGCCGAACGGACCACCCCGGTCTTGCGGATGACTCCGGCGGCGTCTATTCCACCTCCCGGACCGGTTATGTCTGCCGGATCAAGGCCGAAATAGGCGCAGTAAAGCGCGGTGGACGGCGTGGTGTTTGAAACCCCCATCTCCCCGGTTCCCAGAGTTTTTATGCCCTGTTCATACGCCTCGTCCGCTAATCCGATTCCCATGAAGACAGCCCGCAGGCAGTCCTCTTCATTCATGGCCGGACCTTTGGCGATATTTCCGGTTCCGCAACCTATTCTGCGCTGAATAAGCTGCGGGTGCTCCGGGAAATCTCCACCGATGCATCCGGCATCGACAACCACAAGGTCCACCCCGGCCGTCTGTGCCAGCACATTTATACCGGCTCCGCCGGCCAGAAAATTTTCCACCATCTGCCGGGTGACTTCCTGCGGAAAAAAACTCACGTTTTCCGCATTCACCCCATGGTCACCGGCGATAGTATAAATGCGTGCGGGATCAGCCTGCGGTGCGCATCCGCCGGAAGCCACAAACATTTTCACCGCCAGATCCTCAAGCCGGCCAAGGCTGCCCAGCGGCTTGGTGAGATTGTCCAGATGCGCGCGGGCCGCGACTTCAAGTTCACTGTCCGCTTCCTGAATCCGTTTTGTGAAACGGACCAGATTCTCTCTTGTAAAATCAACCATATAGATATCCCGAAACGGCCCATCAGCCGGAATGTGTTGAGAACCGGTGGCCGTGTATGTTAAACCGACAGCTGAAATGAAAAAGAAAACATGTCTGATCCACGCCAATTGTCAGGGCGAACCGCTGGAAGAACTGCTGCTGCTCAGCCCCGACTTCAAAAGCCGATACGAAATAAAACGCTTCACCAACTACCTGCGGGAACCTATCCCGGATGAACTGCTCGCAGGCTGCGACCTTTTCCTCTACCAGTATCTGGGTGAAAACTGGGGAACACTCGGTTCAGGTTCGCTGTGTTCAAGGCTGAAATCCTCGGCGCGGTCCATAGCTTTTCCTTCCATGTTCTTCAAAACCTACTGGCCCCTGTGGACCAATACCCCCGGATTCGACTATCGGGATATTTTTCTTGAATCCCTCATTGAACGGGAACTCACGGAATCGCAGATTCTTCATCTCTACCTCAACACCAGGCTGGACAGAATCTACAACTTCAAGGAACTCACAGCCGAATCCGAAGCCCACGAAAAACATAAGGAGACGTTCACGCCGATCAAATATGTGGACCTTATCCATTCGCTATTCAGGCAGAAACGACTCTTCAATACCGTAAACCATCCGCGCCGCGAACTTATGATTCACACGGCCGACAGCATCCTTGAAATGATCGGCCTGCCCCGGCTGGAGAGCGAAACATCCGACCGGTTCCCGCAGACATTCCCGGACTTCGAACTGCCCATTCATCCGCAGGTAGCCGAACACCTTGGACTGGAATTCGGCGGTCGCGAAGACAGGTATCATGTTTACGGGGCTGATCTTACATTGGAAGAATACGTAATACGATACATCAAATGCCGCCTTGAAGGCATCACGGATTTCATAGGATTTCTATGTGCGGCTGCTGAAAGAGAATCCTGCCGAAGCACAGACTGATAAGATCTCCGGCTAACGGTTCAGATCAGGCGGCCCCATTACAATCATTTCCGCCAGGGTGAAATCAACTTTCGGCAGAGTGCGTATCTTGTTTCCAAGCAGTCCCATTTCAAGCCCGACCAGCTCTCTGTAGAGTGGGGTCCTGTCGATGACCGGGACATTCTCCATGCCTGAGGTCAGTTCCTGACACTTGAAACAGCCGGGGAACGAAAGGCGGCGCCCATTGGGCTGGAGCAGGGTATTGACCACCCCGTGCATGCGACAGATCATGAGACGGTGTTTATACACGCCGCAAAGTCCGTTATCATTCAGGGGACACATTATCTTCGGGCGCATTCCGCTTTCAAGCATGGCTTTGGCATTACGGACGTAATCTTCGGAGCGTTCTATGTATTCCCTGCGTTTGGCTTCGGGCAGTTTGTCGAGTCCCTGCCAGAGGTACAGCCACTCTACATAAGTATGGTGCTGAAAGTAACTGGTGCAGCAGTTGTCTTCACATCCTTCACATGAAAGACCGATCTTGGCGGAGGTTTCCGCATAGGCCGAAGCCATGCGGTCGTAAAGAGCGTCCAGTTTACGGAACACGGCCTGTCTGGTCATTTTCTTCATCTCATATCCTCAGGAATTTTCCCTTCTTTTGATTTCAGCCAGCGGTGGACCTGCCCGGCGCATTCCTCCGGAGTAAACCTGTCCGTATCCACAACAAAATCAGCATACTTTTCATAAAGCGGCATGCGTTCCATAAATAAATCTTCTATGGTCTGACCGGGCATCCGGGCCAGTCCGCGACCGACCCCGCCACCGACCCGTGCAAGGCAGGTTTCCTTGTCGATGCGCAAAAATATTACCGGGCCGAGGCTCTTCATCCTTTCCATGGCCGCAGGGCCGTAGACCACGCTGCCCCCGGTGGAAACAACCGTGCGGACCACGCCCAGACTGGAAAGGATATAATCTTCAGCCTTGCGGAAATCAGGTACGCCAAGCAGGTCGACAATATCCTGCAACGGGCGCCCGTAATAGGCTTCCACCACCAGATCTGTATCAATATGCCCCCACCCAAGCTTTTCGGCCAGAAGCGGCGCAAGGGTAGATTTTCCTGCTCCGGCCATGCCTATGAGGATAACCGAGCACCCTTCGGAAAATTCAGAATTCCATTCTTCCATATAAATTTCGTCTCCGTCAGCACCGGAAGTACTAACCGGCTATGCCTGGATTATTACAACCTTGTCTTTCTCGTCCCGCTCGCTGACCAGCACGTTTACATGCTGATTTTCAAACGTCTTCACTTCCTTGCCGACATAATCAGCCCGGATTGGCAGTTCCCGATGTCCGCGGTCGACCAGCACCAGCAGTTCCACTCTGCGGGGACGGCCGAAATCAAGAACAGCCTCAAGCGCAGCGCGTACCGTGCGCCCGGAAAAAAGAACATCATCCACAAGAATCACGGACGCGGATTCAATATCGAACGGAATTTCTGTGCAGTTGATGCTCGGCTGACGGGTAAGGTTGGTCCAGTCGTCACGGTAAAGGTTGATATCAAGTTTACCCAAAGGTATCTTTCTGCCCAGACGTTCATCAAGAATCTCCTTCAAACGCTGGGCAAGGTCGGCGCCGCGACGCTGAATGCCGATGATAACAAGATGCTCATCATCCCCCCTGCGCTCGGTTATCTCCGAAGCCAGACGGTCCAGCGTACGGGCCATGTCCTTTGCCGTAAGGATGATCTTCTGTTCCTGCATTGCAAACCGCTCCTAAAAGAGGTTGATTCTTATTCTCAAAACTGTTCATATCTCGCCAGAGGCTTCCTGCCGGAAGTAGCTATAAAAAATGTAACCGGGCAATGCAAGCTCCCGTAAGACAAGGATACACCAATGGACGCAAAATTCGATATAATCGGCATGACCTGCTCCGCCTGTTCTGCTCGTCTGGAGAGAGTAATCGGCAATATGGACGGGGTGGAAAAGGCTGCGATAAATCTGGCGGCCGAAACCCTGAATGTCGGATTCGACCCTGAAAAGACCACAACCGCAGAGATAATCGCCACGGTGCAGATGGCCGGATTCGGGGCCGAGGAAAAAGCGCAGGGGTCGGAACTCACGCTGCCGATTTCCGGCATGACCTGCTCGGCCTGCTCTTCGCGCCTGGAAAGGGTTCTGAATGCACAGGACGGAATCATGCTTGCCGGGGTAAGTCTGGCCTCGGAAACCGCAACTATCAAATTTGATTCAAGCAAAACATCGCTTAGAGAAATACGCAAAATAATCAGTGATGTAGGTTTTGAATCCGGGGAAGTCCAGACCTCCGGTAACGCCAAGAAAGCCTTTGATGACCGCAAGGCCGCTAACGAGCAGATGCTGGAGGTTAAAAAGGGAAACCTTCTGTATGCGCTGGCCTTCACAGTTCCCCTGCTGATCATAACCATGGGTCATATGGTCGGAATGCCCCTGCCCGCAGTGATTAACCCGCATACATCCCCCGCCGGGTTCGCTCTGATCCAACTGGCCCTGACCCTGCCGGTTCTGTGGTTCGGACGGGATTTCTATCTGCACGGCTTTCCCAACCTGCTGCGCGGTGCGCCTAACATGGATTCCCTTATAGCCGTGGGAACTTCCGCCGCTTTCATCTATTCACTATGGAATCTGATCGAAATCCTTCTGGGCATCAACCCGCAGGCCAAGGCCATGGACCTGTATTTCGAATCGGCAGCTACTATCATCGCTCTTATCTCGCTGGGCAAATTTCAGGAAGCCCGGGCCAAATCCCGCACATCCGAAGCCATTGAGAAGCTCATGGACCTTACTCCGGCCCAGGCCATCCTGCTGCTTGATGGAGAACAGATTTCGACCCCGGTGGAAGAGATCGGTCCCGGAGATACTATTCTGGTACGCCCCGGTGACCGCATAGCAGCCGACGGCAAAGTAAGCGAGGGGCACTCTGAGGTGGATGAATCCATGCTCACCGGCGAAAGCATGCCCGTATCCAAATCAAAAGGCGATGATGTGGCCGGGGGAACGGTCAATACCGGGGGAGGAGCGCTGAAGGTTCGGGTGGTCAATGTAGGAGAAAACACGGTCCTTTCCCGCATAATCAGACTGGTTCAGGAGGCGCAGGGGTCCAAGGCCCCTATTTCAAGCCTTGCCGATACGGTCAGCTTTTATTTTGTCCCCGCTGTAATGGCCGCAGGCATAGTCGCTGCGCTTGGCTGGTTTTTCCTGAGCGATGAACCGTTTTCCTTCGCACTGCGCATTTTCATCAGTGTCATGGTCATTGCCTGCCCCTGCGCCATGGGACTGGCCACGCCGACGGCCATCATGGTCGGGACCGGACGCGGAGCCCAGCTCGGTGTGCTGGTGAAATCCGGAGAGGCTCTTGAAACTGCAGGAAAAATCGACACGATAATTTTCGACAAAACCGGAACCCTGACCTACGGCAGGCCGGAGCTCTCGGACATATTTCTGGTCGGAGGACAGGATCGAACGGAACTGATTCTGCTTGCGGGGTCCGCGGAGCAGCAGTCCGAGCATCCTCTGGCGCGGGCCGTGGTAAACGCAGCCAAAGAATTGGCCCTTCCCCTCCCGGAGACCAAAGCCTTTCACGCCGTATCCGGTCTGGGCATAACAGCAGATACTGCCGGTGAAGACCTGCTTCTTGGCAACCGCAGATTTCTGGAAGAAAATTCCTGCACCGGTCTTGATGAGCCCGCAGCGCTTGAAGCTGCGCAGAAATTCGCCGAATCTGGGCAGAGCCCCCTGTACATTGCCCGGAACGGAAAACTTGCCGGGATATTGGCCATTGCAGACCGCATTAAGGACGAGTCACCGGAAACAATACGCAGGCTGCACAAACTCGGAGTAAGGACGGTTATGCTGACCGGTGATAACGAGCGTGTTGCCAGCTCCATTGCCGCCAGTGCAGGGATCGACGAAGTCATTGCGCAGGTAATGCCGGAAAGCAAAGCGGCCGAAGTAAACCGCAAAAAAGAAAACGGACACAAGGTTGCCATGGTCGGGGACGGCATCAACGATGCTCCGGCACTGGCCTCGGCAGATTTGGGTATAGCAATGGGAACCGGAATTGATGTTGCCATAGAATCCGGAGATGTTGTATTGATGAAGGGGAATCTGAGCGGGGTACTCACTGCGTTGCAGCTTAGTCGGGCCACCGTGCGCAACATCAAGCAGAATCTGTTCTGGGCCTTTGCATTCAACGTGCTGGGTATTCCCGTGGCAGCAGGACTGCTGCATATCTTCGGAGGGCCCACACTTTCGCCCATGTTTGCGGCAGCGGCCATGTCGCTCAGTTCCGTTACCGTGGTAAGCAACGCTTTGAGGCTGAAATTGTTTAAACCGGAAGACTGAATTTGGAGAAAAAAGACCTGACACTTGTTTTTCCCCAGTGGCAGGGCTCCATCGACAACATTGCCTTGTACGATGGAGCCCTGGAACTGGCTGGAAAAATTACGGGACTGCCAGCCCTGCGAAAAGTGAATGTGCCCCCGTACTACGAGCTTGAAAAAGGCAGCGGGATAGTCGGAAAAGAGGATATAGTAAGACAGCTTATTGAAGCCCGCAGCATTCTGGAAAAGGATGATCCGGACCGGATTCTGCTGCTCGGCGGGGATTGTTCCACGGAGGCTGCTCCGGTTTCCTGGCTGAACAGAAAATTCGGAAACGACCTTGCGCTGGTCTGGTTTGATGCCCATCCGGACCTCAATAATCCGCGTTCATCAATCTCCGGCCGTTTTCAGGGAATGGCCCTTGCCGCCCTGCTGGGACAGACAGGCCGGGAACTGGACGAAGCCATGTGCGGCAGCATAAAAAGCGGTCAGATTTTCTGCGCCGGACAGCAGATATTCGATCCGCATGAGATGGATGTTCTGACAAAAGAAAAAATTCGTATTTTCAGTCCCGGAGAGTTGGAGATAGACCCGTCATGGCTTGCAAAACAAATCCGCAGGTCAGGCTTCGGCAGAGTGTACATTCATCTGGATGTTGACGCTGTCAATCCCATGGGATTTCCCCATGGCAAAAAGACACTCCCGGCAGGCATCTCGTTCAACCACCTGCTCGCGATGATTGAATACATGGATGATAACCTGGAGATATGCGGTCTAGGTATAACCGAATTCCATCCGGGAAGTGAGCGGGGAATAAAAAAAGCAGAGCAGCTTATCCGCAAAACCCTTAACAACTTTATCAAGTCCGAATCGGACCGGCCAGATAGACACTCCCGGGAAAACATGAGTTCAGTTTTACCGGCCGGGCAATAACATTAAGCAACAGATAAGAACGATTTATATTACAGGTCAGAATGTTCTGTTATGCCCATCCATCCGTAACACCCCACCCCGCGAGAAATGCAGGGCTATATTCTGCCCTGCACCATCAGTGATAAATCAGCGCCAGCCTTTTCCCGTATTACTGAAAATTTCCGTAATCCGAATATTCTTAACGGGTTTAAATTGCTTGCTACGGGCAATCTGAGGGGTTTCCCCCGTGCTTTCATAAATGGTTTCAATGTACTTCAGCAGTCCCACCATGCCCTTTTTCTTTGAGCTTGTTTTCTTCACCTTGCAGGAAATGCTGACCGGATCAATATGATGATAGCGGGCCAGATACTGCCCGTCCGGAAGCAGAACTATTTCCATATTGTGAAAGCCCTTGATGTGGCTCCTGTTGAGTTTATTAACCCAGGTTGCTGCAAAGACCCTGAACTCGTCCTGTTCGGACTGAGAGGCCATCGGTGACTGGCTGGCTGCAAACGCGGCCGAAGCAAGGAAAAGAGTAAGAAAAAGTGCTGCGGACAACTTGTAAACAGATTTCATAAATTTCTCCGGATCAAAAATCGGGTGGAAGGATACCCCTTCCACCCGATCAATACGCCTGATTTATCTCCAATACAAGACTGGTAAGGGAGATTTAGCAGGAGCCGACAATTGGCTAATCCTGTACGTCTATTTCAACCCTGCGGTTCAGCTTGCGGCCTTCCTTGGTGTTGTTGTCGTACTTGGGATTTTCCTCGCCGTATCCTTTGACCACGAGGCGGTCGGCAGCAACACCGTTGCCAGCCAGCCAGTCGGCTACGGATTTGGCTCTGCGTTCGGACAGTCCCTGGTTGTATGCAGCAGGACCGGTGGAGTCGGTGTGTCCGCCAACCAGTACCTTGAGGTTGGGGTAGTCTTCAAGGAGGGCTGCTGCTTCGGTAAGAGCCGGGATCATTTCATCGGTGATCTGGTACTTGTCGAAACCGAAGTTGAAGTTACGGAAAACTATCTTTTCCTGAACCGGTACGGGAACAGGAACAACTTCCGTGACCTGCTCAACAACTTCTACGATGAGTTCTTCTTCCTGAGTGTAGAATACGTCCTGAGCGAATTTGTCCAGCACGGCCTTGTCGGCAAGGTCGGATGCATCGACATAAACACCGCAGGGAGTCAGGGAAGCAAGACGCTTGAGGGTGGAAACACCCTTGGGAGTATCGGCAACGCTGATTACATGCAGACAGAAACGGTCACCGTATTTCTTGGCCATGTCTGCAACCACAACGGCAGGGCTTCTGCCGGAGTTGGCGAGCCCGTCGGAAACAAAGATAACAGCAAACTTGCCGTCCCAGTTTTTGAGAACACCGTCAAGATCAGCAAATCCGCTGCCCATGGGTGTTGACTGGAAAAAGCCCAGATCGGAGGGCACAGCAGAAATCCCCCTGGCCATGGCGGCACGGCTGAAGGTGGATTTGGGTGCATAGGTAGCGAAATCCGGCATGGTGTAAAGAGCCGACTGGTATCCCAGTTCGGGTACTACAGCGTTAAGCTTTTTCATGGCGTTGAGAGCAGCTACAATCTTGGGATTGCCCGTTGATTTGTAGGATTGAGCCATGGAAGGGGAAGTATCTACAAAATACGCGAAAGCATCTACTTTGGGTTTAAGGACGACTCTAGTCTCAGCGGAAGCCATCGAGCCTAAGGCCATAAACGCGACCAGCGTGAGCGCCAGCACTGAAAACATTTTTTTGCCAAACATATGGTAGTTCCTCCATTCTGCAGGGTTAACGGTTTCAAATAATTTGGTGTTCTTATCAAATTAAGGGATTAACACCCTGTAATCAACATCTTTATAACAATTTACAGGTAGATTCACTGATTAATTTCTGCAACACAGTATTTTTCGAGCATAATTTTCAGCACGTTGCGATCAGCGACGATCATCCCCCGGAGAGTATGAGCCTTCACACACAGCGAATCTGATCTCCAGACAGCATCCGTAACCGGACGCGGGAAATCAAAAAGGCCGACCAACCGGAATCTGTACTCCTTGTATCTCCCCGAAAATGACCCAAGGGAAGAATATTTTTTTACGGAGCAATCCGCCCACCTCCGACAACCGTTATTGATACCGCAAAAGCGGAAGCCTTACACACAACCGCAAAACATACTGTAAAAAAAGTCTAGATAAAACCAAGAACATCAACAAATGATAATCTAAAATAACATGCAATCAAAAACAATCAAGTGTAAAGATGGAAAATAACACAAAGTTATGCAAAGATATTTTTATTTAGCTGACAAAGGAACATCTACTCCTCAACTTAACACATATTCATATTTACGCTACAGCGTAATTTAAACCCTCAAAAAACAAATTTTGCAATGCAAAACAAAGAGCATGACAAAAAACGACAATGTATTTTACATCGACACAGACACATAAACAAACAAAGATGAACAGTTCCGCTCGCAGCCTTATTTCATTCAAGAACAGCTGAAACACGGGAAGAACCTCCATTCAGGGCTTCAGATCTTGCAAGCCATGATTTTACCCTCCTCCAATCAATTCTGTATTATTTGATTGTTTTTCTGTTAAAAACACCAGTCCAATCCTGTTTATGGGATAATTGCAGTTGAAAAGTATCTGAAAAATAAGTAACATCCGGCAACTTGAACTATGCAGTACCCGAACTGATAATTATATCTGCCTAAAAAAGCAGGAGATTTTATATATGTATATAGTTACTGGCGGAGCCGGTTTCATCGGCAGTGCCATGGTCTGGAAATTGAACCAGATGGGCATCGACAATATTCTCATTGTCGACAATCTGGCATCGACTGAAAAATGGAAAAATCTGGTCAACCTGCGCTACGAGGACTACGTCCACAGGAACCAGTTCTATAAACTGATTCTCGAAGGCGATGACCCTTTTGAAACGGATGCCGTTATACATATGGGCGCATGTTCCTCCACCACGGAACTTGATGCCGATTTCCTGATGGAAAACAACTATCGCTACACGCAGATGCTCTGCCGTTTCTGCCTCAACCATGACGTCAGATTTATAAACGCATCCAGCGCCGCCACCTACGGTGACGGCAAGTTCGGGTTCAACGATGATCATGACGGGATTGACCAGCTAAAGCCCATGAACATGTACGGGTATTCCAAACAGCTTTTCGACCTCTGGGCAAAACGGGGCGGTGTTCTGGACAGACTCGTCAGCCTCAAATTCTTCAATGTCTTCGGCCCCAACGAATATCACAAAGGCGACATGAAAAGCGTCATCTGCAAAGCGCACAAACAGATCGGCGAAACCGGGGAAATGAAACTTTTCAAGTCCTACAAACCGGAATACCCCCACGGCGGACAGAGACGCGATTTTGTCTACGTAAAGGACTGCGTGGACGTAATGTGGTGGTTCCTTGAAAATCCCGACAAGAACGGAATCTTCAACATCGGCACAGGACAGGCCCGGGAATGGAACGAACTGGCCCGTGCGGTTTTCGCGGCCATGGGCGTGGAACCGGACATCAGCTACATCGAGATGCCGGAATCTATCAGGGACAAATACCAGTATTTCACTCAGGCGAACATGAACAAGCTGGTGGCTGCAGGTTACGACAAACCGTTCACACCGCTTGAAGATGCGGCAAAGGACTACGTGCAGAACTATCTGGCCAAGGAAGACCCCTACCTCAAAAGCTAGGCGGCTCCGATCAAACCGAATTCAAATTTTCAAAGGCGGGTTGTTTTGAAATCCAGATTTGTCATATACGCGATCCTTCTGCTCCTGCTGTTGCCCTGCCCGGTGCTGGCGCAGCAACAGATTGATGTGCCCACGACCAATGGAAAGGGAGAGGCACGCAAGGGAGAGGAGTGGAAATTTTCCGCGGACAAGCTGGTTGTGGAAAACGACAGCGAATACATGCAGGCGCGGGGGAACGTCACCCTTCGCAGCGGCGAGAACTACATTAAAGCCGATTTCGCGCGCTTCTACCGGGCCACCAACTGGATTTACCTGCGCGGCAATGTGAAAGCCCAGATCAAAGGGGACTTCTACGACGCTCAGGAAGCGGAATTCGACCTCAACAACATGGTCGGCTGGCTCAAGAAGGGCCGTGTGTTCGTTGCCAAACCGCACGTCTTCTTTGAAAGCGAATTCATAGAGAAACATAACGGAGCCACATACAGCTTCAAGGACGCCAAGGTCACCACCTGCAGCGGAGACAACCCGCTCTGGTCATTCGAGTCCGGCGAAGGCGACATTACCATCAACGGTTATGCCCGTCTCTGGCATTCCAAGTTCAACGTCAAGGGCGTGCCGGTCATGTACACACCGTACATGGAACTCCCGGTTGCCCGTGAACGGCAGTCCGGCATTCTGACCCCGGAAGTCGGAACAACCGACAGACTCGGCGGTCAGGTGAACATCCCCTATTACTGGGCCATAAACGATGAAATGGATGTCACCTTCTTCGGCGAATATCTCACCAAACGGGGCTTCAGACCGGGCATTGACTTTCGCCACGCAGAAGACGCCAACTCCAAGGGACAGTGGCGCGCCGACTGGCTCTATGACAGCAAGGCATATGACAACACAGCCGATGCCGACAACGCATTTCAGGGAGACGGACTGATACGCCCGAACCACAACAGGTGGTGGGTCCGTTCAAAATACACAGGGTATCTCGGCAATCCCGACTGGCAGACAATTTTCGACATGGACCTGGTTTCCGACCAGGACTACCTGCGCGAATACCGTACCGGCATAAACGGCTACGAACAGACCCGCGAAGCATTCCTCTCCAAATTCGGACGCGACATAGCAACCGTTGACGCAACAACAAGGACAAGTACCGCCCTGGTCGCCAGAAGCTGGGAAAATTACTCCATTTCCGGCATGGCCCAGTACAACGAGAACCTGCTCTACAGAAACGATAACAACCCGGCCAGCAAGGACCCGACCCTGCAGAAACTTCCGCAGCTCAATGCCTATGCGTTCAAAAGCAGTGTTTTCGGCACTCCGCTGGAATGGCAGGGAGAATTTCAGGGCAACTACTTCTGGCGTGAATACGGAACCACCGGCGGACGCTTCGACATACGCCCGGAACTGTCCATGCCGATTAAGGCTGCGGGAATAACCTTTATTCCCCGTGCGGGATTCAGGGCCACATCCTACCTTGTGGACTCCTTTCAGAACGCCAGCGAGGATGTAAGCAGAGACACTACCCAGGCCCGTTTTCTGGCCGATGCAGGCGTAAGTGCCGTAACGGATTTTTACAGGGTCTTCGAACTCGGTTCCGCACCTGCGGTAACAAGGGAAAACGTGGGCAAAAGCAGCTGGACCAGAATGAAACACAACTTCATCCCCCGGCTCGAATATTCCTGGATACAGGATGATTCAAGTTCGCAGTCCAAACTGCCCTACTTCGATTCACGAGACCGCATCTCGGAACAGAACGACATCGTTTTCTCGCTGACCAACGTGTTCGACCGCAACAAGGGAACCGTAATCATGGGCAAGGACGGCACGCCCGTTCTGGACAGCAGCTATCTTGAATTCCTGAACATACGCCTCGAACAGGGCTACGACATAGACGAAGCCGGCCGAACTTCGGAACTGAGTGAATACGAACGCAGGCCGTTCTCGGATTTGATGGGCGAAGTCATACTCACCCCTTATGACTACGTATCGCTTTCGTCCCGCACCTGGGTTTCCCCCTATCTAGGCGATATTACCGAGCACGAAAACATTTTCAAATTGTTCCACGATTCATACGGCGAAATCAAATTCGGCTACGACTACCTGCGCAAGATTGACGAGTACAAACGCCAGCAGGACAGTGACATGCAGATCATGGAATACGGCCTCAAAGCCAAACTGCCGCTTGGACTTGAAATCGGCGGTCGGTACAGAAACGACCTGAACGCGGACAAAGACCTCGAGAAAACCGTTTCTCTGGGTTGGAACCATCAGTGCTTCTTCCTTGAATTCGTGGGCTCCAAAACAACGGTCGATGAACGTTACAGCGTCAACTTCAACCTGATCAGCATGGGACTGTTCTAGTCCCTCCGAATAGAAAAAAATCTATTTCCAGGGCCCCCGTCTGCACGGTAGACGGGGGCCTTGCCATGTTGTACCTTGAATTCTCGACGACAAATATTCTGCCGGACAATATTCCCCGGCAGCAGCCGATAAACGACATATCAACTCGTAAAAAATGAATAATCGCAAGATACAGGTCCTGCCCCCGGCCCTGCGCAATCAGATTGCAGCCGGAGAGGTGGTGGAACGTCCTTCGAGCGTAGTCAAGGAACTGGTGGAAAACTCCATTGATGCCGGAAGCACTCAGGTGGACGTCATCATCGAACGCGGGGGTCAGGGACTCATAACCGTGCAGGACAACGGCACCGGCATAGAAGCGGATGAACTGAGCCTAGCGGTAACCCGCCATGCCACAAGCAAGATTACCAGCGTGGAGGACCTTTCCGCCATATCCAGCTTCGGTTTCCGAGGCGAAGCGCTGCCCAGCATTGCTTCGGTGTCCAGATTCAAAATGTCCTCCCGCAGAAAAGGCAGCCCCGAGGGGAGCTTCATTCTGGTTGAAGGCGGACAGGTTCTTGATGAAGGCCCGGCTGCAATTCCGGGCGGCACATCCGTTGAAGTCCGTGACCTTTTTTTCAGCGTTCCGGCCAGGCTCAAATTTCTTAAGACCGAATCCACAGAGGCGCGCCGCTGCTACCAGTCCCTTTTCAGAATCAGCCTCGCCAATCTGGATACCGGATTCTCACTTGTATCCAACGGCAAGGAACAATTCCGTCTACCGGCAGGTCAGAGTCTGCAGGAACGCCTTGCGGTATTCTGGCCTCGCAACATCTGCGAATCCATGCTCGATTTTTCCTATGACTCAGGAGAAATGAAAGTCAGCGGATGTGCCGGGATTCCAGGTCTGGCTCAGGCACGAGGGGACCGCATCGTAATGTATGTAAACGGCCGGGCCGTTCAGGACAAACTGCTCCTTAGCGCGATCAGAGGTGCTTACAAAGGCAGGCTCATTTCCCGGGAATATCCGCAGGCGGTGCTTTTCCTTACGGTCGACCCGCACATGGTGGACGTAAACGTCCACCCGGCCAAGATGGAAGTGCGCTTTCAGGAGGAAAGCAGGGTCTTCGGTGTGATCCGCAACGGGATAGCACAGGCGCTCTCCCGCTATGAACTGGGCATAGTGGAGGGGCCGCAAAGCACGGCATCCGGTCCCATTGTTCAGCCCGCCCGGATACGGGAAAAATCACCACGGCAGGAAATAAGTCCGCTGCCCGTTGAACCCGCTGCCAAATTTTCCAGCTGGACAGAATTCAAGAACACAGATTTCTCCGCAACGGAGGATAACGAGCCGAAAAAAACTTTTACTGCGGCCCACCTGCCGACAACGGATTTCACGGAACCGGTCAGTCCGGACCAAAAGCCGGATCAGGGAACGGTTCGGGAAGATTACCCGGACTACCATGCCGAGGAACGCCCGGATTCACCTATACGTGAACATCGCGAGGCTTCGCACGGTCCGCTTATGGTCCCCGGCTCGGCCATCGAATATCTCGGACAGGTTTCGAATACCTACCTTGTTCTCAAGCTCCCCAACGGCTCATTGGGATTGCTGGATCAGCACGCAGCCCACGAGCGGGTCATCTATGAAAACATGCGCAGCCTGCGTACACGCGGCGATTCACGGCTGCTGGCCATTCCCGTGGAACTGGCACTGCATCCGGGAGAAGCCCGCAGAGCGCAGGAAATGTGGGACGACCTGCAGGCAGCAGGGTTCATAATGGAGCTTGAAGGCGGGCAGAACCTCTGCATGCGCGGAATTCCTCCGGGACTTGAAACCGGCGAGGCAAGAGAGTATCTAAGGGCCGCGCTGGACGGCCAGGCCCGGACTCTTGAAGATCTCTGGATCATGCTTTCATGCAAATCCGCAATAAAGGCCAATCAACCCCTTGCGGTAGATGAAGCCCTTTCTCTTCTGGAGACATGGGTCAGATGCCCTCAGCGCGAATACTGCCCCCACGGCAGACCCATCCTGGTCAGCTGGTCGGCTCCGGAAATGGAAAAATTGTTCAAACGCAAGTAATCTTTCAATATCGAACGGTAAATCATCATGACTATCGAATACAACACACTTGAAGTGGAAATTGATCTGCAGGCTATCCGCAACAACTACAGAATCCTTTGCGAAAAAGGATCAAATGTCTACGGTGTAATCAAGGCCGATGCATACGGACACGGACTGGTTGAGGTCTCCCGCGCCCTTGAAGCAGAAGGAGCAACCACCTTCGCGGTCGGCACCATCGGCGAAGGGATCACCCTGCGCAAAAGCGGCTGCGACAAGCGCATCATTTCCCTGCTCGGCCCTTTGAACGAAACGGACTGCACCAACGCCGCCATGTTTGAAATAATCCCTTTTATCGGCGAATTCGAGCAGTTGGAAATGCTGGCCGGAATTGCCGGGAAACATGACGGGAAAATCAAAATCTGCCTGAAATTCGAAACAGGAATGTCCAGACTCGGCTTCTCAACGGATGAGCTGGATAAACTGATCGGCTGGCTCAAGGAAAACCCGGCCATAGAACCGGTGCTGGCCAGCTCCCACCTTGCAACATCCGATGATCCGGCTTACGAAAACTACATGGATGGACAGTTTGCGAGATTTTCGCACATACTCAAGACCCTGTCCGAATCCGGATATGATGTGGAAGCCTCGCTGGCCAACTCCGCAGGAATTCTCGTCCACGACAAGCTCCATTTTACGGCCCAGAGGGGCGGCATTGCCCTGTACGGCGCCAACCCGCTGAAAGACACCAAATGGAGTTCGCTCGGAGACGGGCTTAAACCCGCCATGCAGGTCAGCACCAGAATTGCGGCCGTGCGTGAACTCAAGAAGGGACAGGCCATAAGCTACGGCTGCACCTATGTCGCCGAGCGGGACATGACCGTTGCCATTGTCTGCGCAGGCTACGCAGACGGATACAGCAGACATCTTTCCAACACAGGGGAAGTCTGCATAAACGGCAGACGCGCCCCCATACTCGGAAGGGTCTGCATGCAGTTGTGCATCGTGGACGTAACGGACATTCCCGATGTCCGCTTCGGAGGCAAGGCCTACCTGCTGGGAGGCGAAGGCGAAGGAACCATCAGCCCGGACGATCTGGCAGGCTGGTGGGGAACCATTACTTACGAAGCTTTCTGCCTGCTGGGAATGAACCCGCGGGTGTTCAAAAAGTAGATAAGACTGTCCGGGGGAGGATGATCGGGATAAGATCTGATCCTTTTTTTGACGTGTACGGAACGGCTCCGGAAATGCCGGGACCGTCCGGGGAAAAATATAACCGGGAGAGATTGAAATGGCTTGGAAAGTTGCAGAGAGTCATCCGCTCAAGGATGTTGATCCAGCGGAACTCAGAGATAAATGGATGGAAGTAGCCATGGACATGGCTCTCATCCCCGAAAACAACATCAGGGTTTACATCGAGGACGGCATAGTCCGCATCGAGGTCAGCGAAGAATTGTACGACTGCATGGCAGGTATCTGATTCTTTCAAGGGCGTTTCCACTGCGGAAACGCCCTTTGACATCGATCCTGATAAATCAGTAAAGGTTGCAAATGAGCGGATCCATAAAGACAGCAGCACTGTTCCTGATGATTCTGGCAGTATTCGCCTTAGGATGTTCCGGAAATGGAGCTTCCGCGAAGCAGGAACTGAAGGTCGGAGTTGTGGCGGTCACCAGCGGGGAACTGTTCCGTAAGGGTAATTACGTTATGACTGCGGCCCGCTATATGACTGACAAAATCAACAATGCCGGCGGGATTGCCGCTGACGGAAAAACTTTTTCCGTAAAGCTTTACCCGGCTGACAGCGGGGCTGATGCGCAGACTGCGGCAAAAGCGGCAACCAGAATGATAGAACAGGAACATGTTTCAGCCATTGTAGGAGCCACCTCCAGCGATGTGGCCCTTGCCGTGGCTGATGTCTGCGAAACGCACAAAATACCTTTCATCACCCCTGTGGCAGGAACAACCAGGCTGACTTCCATGCCCTATTCATTCAGGGTCTGCTACACGAACAAAGCCCAGGGCAGGGCTCTGGCCAAATTTGTCCACAAATATCTTGAGTCCGGCTCGGTAGGTATTCTCTTTTCTTCCGGCAGCACCTACAGCACGGAACTGACCGAATATTTCAAATCAAGCTACGAAAAGGACGGCGGTAAAGTCGTCGCGCATGAAAGTTATGCCGAGGGAGCGCGGGAGTACGCCAGACAACTGCGCAGCATAATTAACTCGGGTGCAAAAATTCTTTTCCTGCCGGGGAACACCAAAAAGGTGCAGCTTCAGGCTGCACAGGCCCGCAAGTTAGGCTTCAAAGGCACGCTGCTTGGCGGCGATTCATGGGACCCGGTTGATCTGGACCGCAACAGAATTTTTGCAAACAGCTACTACACGGACCACTGGACCAAAGGGTTGCCCATCGAAGGTAATTCGCAGTTCGAAAAAGATTTCAAGAAAAAGACCGGGGCAGACCCTACGGAACTTGAAGCCCTGACCTGCGACGCCTTCGGCAGCCTCTTTGAAGCTGTGAAAACGGCCGGTTCCATTAAGCCTGCAGCAATCCACCAGGCCATGGTGGATATGCCGCCCTTCCACGGAGTTACCGGAAACATCGATTACAACAACAATGGCGACCCGGACAAGGAAGTCATCATTTCCACCATCAAAGATGGTCGCGCACAGGTTGAGTGCATAATCCCTGCAAAATAGTATCCGAAGGCCCTCCGGGACCTTAAAGACAAAACCGCCCACAGATGTCTCTGCGGGCGGTTTCGTCAATCGAGGCTATGTAAAGGTAGGTTTACATATAGGCAATATTAGTGATCGCAGGTATTTGATCCGGTCTGAAGAGTTCCGGCAAGGTAGCTGGCCACCACGGTTTCCGGAGCTTCGGCCGGAGAACCGACAACAACCTTGACCCCTTCGTCGGTGAACAGGGACTGTGCTCTGGAGCCCATACCGCCGGCGAGAACGAGGCTTACGCCGCGTTCAGCGATCCATTTGGGCAGAACACCGGGTTCGTGGGGCGGAGGAGTTTCCATGGTTGTGGCGACAATTCCCTTGGTGGCAACATCGACATCAACCAGTGCGAACTGTTCGCAGTGCCCGAAGTGCATGCAGAGTTTACCCGCAGCAACGGGAACAGCAATTCTGAGCATACCGTTTTTGCTTTCGAGATCATCAACTTTAGGCATATCATTATCCTCCTGAAGCGTATCCGTCAGGTTCAACATGGGTTTGATAATTTTGTTCAGGGCCTGGCCGGTGGGGCTTTCATG
The DNA here is from genome assembly GCF_963677005.1 of Maridesulfovibrio sp. NCBI lineage: Bacteria > Pseudomonadati > Thermodesulfobacteriota > Desulfovibrionia > Desulfovibrionales > Desulfovibrionaceae > Maridesulfovibrio > Maridesulfovibrio sp. The sequence goes on from NZ_OY781616.1 coordinate 2,309,041, forward strand.
ATCCACCCTGATGATGGGGTAGCCTTCATCCCCGGAACGGCCTACTTCCGGGTCAAGCGGGATGCGGCCGAGGAATTTCACGCCGGTTTCCTTTGCCAGTTCTTCACCGCCGCCGGTATTGAATATATTGTGAACGCTTCCGCAGTCCGGGCAGACAAATCCGCTCATGTTTTCAATGAGTCCAAGCACCGGGTTGCCTACCTGCTTGCAGAAATTTACGGAGCGGCGCACATCGTCCACCGCAAGACCCTGCGGGGTGGTTACGATAACAGCCTGGGCGTCAGTGCCGAGGGTCTGCAGTGCAGACAGAGGTTCGTCACCGGTTCCCGGAGGGCAGTCTACAACCAGAAAATCGAGATCGTTCCAGGCAACATCCTGCACGAACTGTTTGATCAGCCCGATTTTAACGGGACCGCGCCAGATGACCGGATCATCCTTGCTGGGCAGCATAAATCCGAGAGACATGACCCAGAGATTGCTGGACCAGGAAATGGGTTCGATAACTTCATGGCCGATATGCGGCTTTTCGTTTTCCAGACTGAGCAATCTGGGGACGCTTGGACCGTGTACGTCCACATCAAGCAGCCCTACCTGCTTGCCGGCAAGAGAAAGAGCCACCGCAATATTGGTGGCAACAGTGCTTTTACCCACCCCGCCCTTACCGGAAATAACAACAATCTTGTGTTTTATTCTGGAAAGAGCCTTCTTCAGTTTCATGTCCTCAGGGCTGCAACCCTGCGAGGAACACCCGGAACCGGAAGCGGAGCAGCTTCCGCAAGCATGATCACTCATCTATAAATCTCCTGCCCCTCGGACAAACGAGAGGGTTTCATTTAAGTGCAAATTAGGCGGGCCCCCAGGACCCGCCTCACTGAAACATTCAGGTTAATCTAAGATTCATAAGAATCTTGTCAATGCCTGAACAACCAACAGGAATTGTCCAGTCGTGCCTGCACACAAAGGAGAGGAGAAAAGGCAGGACTGAACCGGATGTAAAAGATTCTACCAGTGCCCGTCCTTGTCAGCTTCACTGGCCGATTCAAGCTTGCCTGCCTTGAAGGAGGCCAGAGCCTCTGCAACAGTTCCGCTTTCAATGAGGTGCACAGAGATTTTGCCTTTGTCCAGAGCCATAAATGCCTTCGGACCTACATGCCCGGTAATTACGGCCTTGGCACCCGTCGCGGCCACATTCTGGGCGGACTGGATTCCGGCCCCCTGGGCGGCATTCAGGTTCTGAATATTATCCACAAATTCGAAGCCGTCGTTTTCAGTATCGCAGATAAGAAAACCCTTGGCCCGTCCGAAGCGGGGATCCACTTCACCGTTCAGGTCCTTGCCCTGACAGCTGATAGCTACTTTCATATTAATCTCTCCCTTGTCCGTTGCTGAGGGATGGTCCCGCCAAGCGGCCTGCTCCCTGCCCGGACCTCTGATTTTTGAAACCACGGCCGCCCTGTCTGCACCGGCCCGGCATGCCGACCCTTCCGCCGCATCCGGGCATGATGTAATTTTCCAGACAGTTCTGCCTGTAAGCTTCAAGAATTTCATCAACCATTCCCCGTATCCAGGGAATGACTCGGACGCCGGTCCGCTCCAGTTCATTGACTGTGCAGCCGCAGATAGCGCCGCATATTAAAAACGTTGCCCCGCAGGTCATAATGGCGGATGTCCTGTCCTTTGGGTCTTTTGAGGGAAGGGATAGGTAACCTGCGGGGCAAATTTCATTGTCTGTCACCCGGAACAGTTTTAGTTCCGAAGCATTATCAAACACCGAGGCCAGCCTGTTTTCATAACAGGCCAAACAAAGCAGCTTTGAATTATGATTGCTTTCTTCGTTTCCTCTCATGCTCTGACTAAAAGCATTCTTTGTGCCTGCTCAATTTTAATCAATAATTTTAATAAATTAAAGCAAAGATGAATTTTAAGATACAGCAGAATGGGATTAAAACAAGTCGAGAAAGAAACAAAAAGGCGAATTATACGCCCATTTCATCACAGCGGGAAACTATGCGCCGGAGAGTATCCTTGGATATTCCAAGTTCACGGCAGGTAGCCATTTTTTTCTGATTGTTTCTTTCCAGAGCGCGCCGGACCGCGAGGCATTTTATCTCCTCCATGGTCAGGGGCATATCGGCGGAAGGAAGGGATTCCCTTGATTGGGGCTGCAGATATTCGGGCAGATGCTCTACCTGGATAAATCCGCTCGGACACAGGATGAAGGCGAATTCAAGAATGTTCTCAAGCTCACGCACATTGCCGGGAAAAGGGTGGCGCATGAGAATCTGCAGGGTATCTTCGGAAACACCGTCAATATCCTTTCCCTGCAGGGCATTAAGCCTGCTTATGAAATGATTGATGAGAAGAGGTATATCCTCAACTCGATCCTTTAGCGGAGGGAGTGTCAGGGTAACCACGTTAAGCCGGTAAAACAGGTCCTGACGGAATGTTCCCTGCTCCACCAGTTCGGCAAGATTCCTGTTGGTAGCGGCGACCACCCTTACATCCGCTTTTACGCTGGCAACAGCGCCCAACGGTTCAAACGACTTTTCCTGGAGAACCCTCAAAAGTTTTACCTGCAGGTTCGCGGGCATGTCCCCTATCTCATCAAGAAAGATGGTCCCTCCGGCAGCAAGTTCAAAGCGGCCGGCCTTGTCTTTTCTGGCATCGGTAAAGGCCCCTTCCTTGTAGCCGAAAAGTTCCGACTCCAGCAGGTTGTCCGGCAGTGCTCCGCAGTTTACGGCCACAAACGGACCGTTCCGGCGATCGCTGAGATTATGTATTGCGCGGGCGAAAAGCTCCTTCCCGGTACCGGACTCACCGAGAAGCAGCACCGTGGCCTCACTCCTGCTCACCTGCGGCAGAATGGAAAAAACCTTGGCCAGCGGCCTGCTCTTGCCGATGATATCCTCAAAACGCCACGAATCCTCAACTTCCCTGCGAATTATCTGGATATCAGTCAGATCGCGAAAACTCTCGACCCCGCCAAGCTGATTGCCGGCAGCATCCACAAGCGGAGAAGCACTTATCGAGATAGGGACCTTGCGGCCATCGGCATGAATGAAAAATATGGATTTGTTGCTGATGCGCCCGCACCCGTTCATGCAGGAACGCAATGCACACTCCCCATCGCAAAGACTGGAATGAAATACGTCCCAGCACTTGGAACCAACTGCTTCTTCCGCCGGCACGCCGGTTATGCGGCTCGCCGCTTCATTGAAGAATGTAATGTTCCAGTCCAGATCAACCGTGAAGACTCCATCGGCAAGGGAGTCCAGCACAGCGGAACAGGGCAGGTTGCTGGGGAATTTCATCTGGCGCATGTCTCCGGAGGCCCTGCGGGCCCTGCTGGGGATTCGAACCCCCGGAAGGCGCGAACCCGCCCGAGAACACTGTTTCAGTTCGGACGGGCCTGAGCCTTCCGGGAGTATTTATTCAATGTCAGACAAGAAGTTACGCTTTTTCGGAGCGGGCTTTACGCAACCAGGCGTACCAGTCTTCAAGTCCTTCGCGAGTACGGCAGGACATGGGGAAAAGCTCTATATCGGCGTTAAGCTTGCGAGCATGGTTTTTGGCCTTTTCAAGGTCGAAATCAACATACGGCAGCAGGTCGATCTTGTTCAGGATCATTACGGATGAAATATGAAACATGAGGGGATACTTTTCAGGTTTGTCATCACCTTCAGTAACCGTGAGCAGGGTTATCTTGTGATCTTCACCGACATTGAATTCTGCCGGGCAGACCAGATTACCCACGTTTTCAACAAACAGGATGTCCAGCCCTTCAAGGTCCAGCAGGGAAAGAGCTTCCTTGACCTGGCTGGAATTGAGATGGCAGCCGCCCTCGGTATTTATCTGAACGGCCTGAGCACCTGTAGCCGCAACCCGGCGGGCATCGTTGTCGGTCTGAAGATCACCCTCGATTACGGCCATCTTGAATTCATCCTTGAGATCGGCAAGGGTCTTTTCCAGCAGACTGGTTTTGCCGGACCCCGGAGAACTCATCAGGTTCAGGCACAGTATGTTTTTTTCCTTGAAAAACTGTTTGAGCTCTTCAGCAATTCTATCATTTGCTTCCAGAATATTTCTTACTACGGGAATCTCGCCCATTTCCGTCTCCTTTTAAACAATCCTTAACTAAGGCTAAAAAAGTTCAGATTTCCGGGAATCTCAATCAACCTCGATGCTCTCGATCTGCAGTTCCTTTCCCTGCAGTACCTCGTGGCCTATTTCCAAGCCGCACTTAGGACAGGCCATGTACAGCTTGTCTTCAGGCGTAAACTCCTCCCCGCAGCCGCCGCATCGGACCTTTATCGGAATTTCCCTTACTTCAAGAACTGAACCTTCAAACTTTGTTCCGATGGTTACAGCTTCCCAGCCGAAAGTAAGTGCATCAGACACCACTCCGGCAAGGGCTCCGTTTCCCACATTGATTTTCTTCAGCGTGGAATCCGGCTGCTTCTCCATTTCCTCTTGAATTATTGCAAAGATACTTTGCGCAATTGACATTTCATGCATAAAATCTGGACTAACCCAAAAAATTATCAGGGGCAAGGTGCAGCAGCGCATAATTCCGGAACCTTTGGGAGATAAATTTGCAATCAAATTTTTACCTTTAAAAACAACATGTTCCAAAAATACAATAGACAAACGACAAAATACGCTGAACAACTGAACGCAAGAGTGGACGGCCTTGCGGGAATATTAAAGCTTGAGTATGTGAAGATTGTGTTTTATCCATGTGCCGTTTCCAGTAAACACTCCGGAACAGGAACCAATCCTGTTTCAGCCAGCCGATCTCCACTACCGGAGACAGACAATCATATATTCACCGGATATTCCGGACTCTGGAGGACACGCAGATGTATGTGGGACTGAAAATGCTCAAGGACTTTGTCACCGTTACGCCCGACACTCCGGTGAGGGAAGCGGACAAAATTCTGGAAGACAATCAGTTGTGGATGCTTCTGGTCAAGGATGGTGACGAACTTATCGGTTACGTTACCAAGGAAGATGTCCGCGCAGCGTTGCCGTCGGTTATCAACTCTCTTGACAAGCATGAACTGAACTATCTGATCAGCAAGGTCACTGTTCGCGAAGTCGTGCACAAAAACATCACCACCATCCCGCCGGAAACAGAGATTGAGGCCGCAGCGGACCTCATGTTTGAAATGAACCTGTCCGGCATTGCCGTTGTGGATGAAAACAAGAAGCTTATTGGCTACATCAACCGCAACAAAATGCTCGAAGTTCTGGTTGAGGAAATGGGACTCAAGCAGGGTGGCAGCCGTATTGTCATTGATGTGGAGGAACGGACAGGGATTATCTACGAAGTTGCCGGAATCATCTCCAACATGAAATACAGCATCATCAGCACCTGCGTTTTCAACCACCGCAACAGGCGGGTGGTTGTTGTCCGCGTAGCCACGGAAGACCCTACCCCGATCATCGCGAGCATCCGGGAAAGAGGTTACAAGGTTGTTGGACCGGAAGATTTCATGGACGACTGGAAAAGTTAGGCGCTGCAACAGCAGATTTTATCCGTCGGCTCCTATTTGATATGAAAGCGGATACCGATCGTAAAAAAACGGGCTGTCCCATACAGGGGCAGCCCGTTACTTTTTGATTCGGCTTTATGTTATCTCACAGACCGGATCAGCCGGTTTCCGTTAAGCTCATATGCCTATCATATAGTATTATGCCTGTATTACTGCTTTTAATTCTAAAAGAGACCACAGGACCGGATTTATCAGCCGCAGCTGCCGGAGCAGGAACCGCATTCCCCTCCGCCGCCAAGTTCCATTCTGGAATCAATGACGAATCCGGTATAGCTTAAGTCAACCCGGAAAGGGCTGCCCTGCTCGTTGAGATCCTTATCGATCAGAAAGGTAAACCCTTCAACATCAAGCGTATCGTCAGTACCTTTTGGCTCATCCAGAGCCAATGCCAGCCGGGGGCCGGCTCAACCGCCGGTAGCCAGATATACGCGGATAGGGGTTCTGTCTTTATCTGCAAAATAGTTTTCAAGCTGTTTTAATGCAGCATCGGTTAATTCAACCATTTTTTCCTCCTCATAGATTTTGTCTATCTAAAATAAGATTTGTATCAGGTTTTGTCAAATGCATTGAGTTGACCTTGTTACAACCATGAGGTAGGTGTTACCGTTCAATAGGGATTGCCGTTCAAAAAAAGTGTTACATATTCTCATTTTTTGATTATGATATTTCCATTAACAAGACCGACAACCGGCGAACAAATGCGTCTAAGGGAGACCGCAGCATGAAGACCAAGGATATCATCCTCGCAACAGCCAAGGAAATGATCTCAGAGGTGGGTTTCCACAAAGCCACAACGGCCAATCTGGCCAAGGCTGCCAACATTTCAGAAGGAACTATCTACAGGCATTTTGAAAGCAAGGAAGACATCCTCATGCATATTCTCAATGCCCTCGAAGAACAATTTTCGTATTACATTGAGGCGATACGCAAAAAACTGGATGTAAAGGAATGTTCACTTGAAGACATTATGAATGAATATTTCGACTTCTTCGAGAAGAATGAAATAGATATGAAGATCATGCTCTCGACATACGGGCTGCTTGATTCCTCCAAACGGCTTATGGCTGTTTTCCTGAAGAACCTTGAACTCATTCTTGAAGACTGCATCCGTATCGGAGTGGAAAAGGGCGAAATCAAGGATATAAACATCGAAGACAACGCAACAGTCGTCATGACCATCATTTTCGGCCTGACCAGAATGCAGCTCTACTGGCCTGCCGGACGTGATGTACGGAAGGAAGCAGTGGAATTCTGCCGCCGCAGCATCATTATCAGCTAGATCGGCATCTATTCGACCAAACGAAAATGGCCGTCCATTAGGGCGGCCATTTTTTTTATTACATCACAATGGACAAAAAGAATTCCCTGCCGATTCAGCGACAGGGAATTCTTCGTATCTCCAAGAAGTGGTTATTTAAACCTTTCCACAAGATTGCTCAGCTTTCTGGCCATTTCCGCCACATCCTGAATGCCGCCATTGGCATTCTGAATGCCTGACGACAGGGACTGAGACAGTCCGTTGATTTCCGTGACGCTGTTGTTGACCTCGTCACTTGTTGCCGACTGCTGTTCCGCGGCGGTGGCTATGGCCCGAACCATATCCGCTATCTTGTCGGATTCGGTTACGATTTCAGAAAGGACCGTTCCGGCTCCCTCGGCCATCTGCACTGTTTTCTCAACACGTCCGCGCACTCCGGACATTTCTTTTACAACATCACTTGTGCCCTGCTGGATCAGGCCTATGGCGCTTTCAACCTCATTTGTAGCGCTCATGGTCTTTTCGGCCAGCTTGCGGACTTCATCGGCGACAACGGCAAATCCCCTGCCTGCTTCGCCTGCTCTTGCGGCCTCAATGGCAGCATTCAGGGCCAGCAGATTTGTCTGGTCGGCAATATCATTAATTACAGACATAACCGCGCCGATGTTCTCAGCCCTGCTCGACAGGTCTGCGAGCATATCAGATAGTTTATCCGTTATTTCAGTAACTTTGTAGATTTCACTTACAGTATCGGAAACAACCACGCCGCCGTCACGGGCCACCTTGTTGGCTCTGTCGGAAGCCTCCGCGGTTTCACCAGTGTTCCTGGCAACCTCCAGAACCGTGGCATTCATCTGCTCCATGGCTGTTGCAACCTGCCCGGTCTGCATTGCAGTGGTATCAACTCCTGAAGTCAACTCGTTCATCTGAAGAGACAAGTCCTCGGAAGAATTCAGCAGATGCCTGGACACCTCGGTAACCTCGTTGGCAACCTCAAGCAAAGCTTCCTGCTGCTGCTCTATGTGCAAACGTCCGGCTTCCTCTTCGGTAAGATCAACCATCACCGCAATGGCGCCGACAGTTTCCCTCTCTGCATTGAGCAGCGGACAGACCTGATAACGCAATGGGAATTCCACTCCGTCAGCCCTTTTATAACGGAGCAGCCCTTCCGGACATTCCCCGGAAGCAATAGCTTCTGCGGTGAGCGGATCATTGTTTCTGGTGAAATAATCACCCACAAATGAATTGAGGACCTCTTCTTCTGTTTTGGCTAGAATGTCCAGCAGCGGAGTATTGGCAAAATTAATTCTCTGATCCCTGTCAACCACGCACATGGGCACGGTAATTCCGCCCAGGACCCCCTTGTTGTAAACAAGCTGGTCCTTGATCTGCGTGGCCATTCCGGCCAGATGATGCCCCAGAGAACCGAGTTCATCCGAACTGTTCACCTCAAAACAGGCATCCAGGTTTCCAGAAACAAACTCGTCCGTGGCATCTGAAATGATCTTTATCCGGCTGACAATTGATCTGCGCATGAAGAAAAGCAACGCTCCCAGCAAGGCGACAAGCCCTGCGAAGGAAAGCATGGCTCCCTTATACTGGGACATATGCAGAGAAGCGAACTGCGCCGAGACATCCTGAACCATCAGCATTGAACCCAGTATCGGCTGCCTGCTTCCATGACAGTGATGGCAACGCCTTTCGTTCTTAATGCTTTCTACTTCCACAAAAACGTCCTTGCCATCCAATGAAGTCAGCATTCCCCTTTTAATCGGTGCCTGAAGGCTTTCAACGAAAAGAGAGACTATCTCCTGATTATTGAATTTTTTTACAAGGTCAGAACGAATTTCTCCGGTCTCCGTGGAATAGGTGATATTACCTTTGAAATTGGTCAGATAAATTTCAACATCATTATAATTAGTGGCAACCGAGGCAAACTTTTCAGTTGTTCCGCTGTTATCCCCCTTGGCCATGGGTTCGCGTATGGCGAGCTGAAGCATCTCCGCATAACGAAGAGCTGTTTTTTCGATTTCCTCCATCATGGAAGATCGCTGCCAGAAAGAATTACCCAGAAAAAGAAGAATGAAAACGGTAGCAGTAAGGAGAGTGGTAAGGACCATTACCTTGTTGCCGAGGGAATCTCTGATGAATTTCATACTTCCCTCCTAATGGGCTCCGCCGAAAATCAGCGGCTTGAAGTTGAAATTCTCTACCCTTTCAGCATTGTGGCAGGTTTCACAGTCCTTTATGGACAGATCCTTTTTTATGAATTCCGGATCGCCATCCTCTGCATGGAGAGAGCCCGGACCGTGACAGACCTCGCACCCGGCATCGGCAAGTTCCGGTGTTTCTTCAAAGGAAACAAATCCGCCGGGTTTGCCGTATCCTGTTGCGTGGCATCCGTAGCATTCCTTGAGTTCGTCAGGATCAAGGTCCGAAGCCATAATCTTAACACTCTTGCTGGAATGCGCTTTTTTCGAGAACTTATGGTAGTTGTTGTACTCCTGTTCATGACATTCTTTGCATTTTCCAGATCCAACATACGTTGCGGAATCGGAAATACCATATTCCGATGCAAAGCAGCCCATAACGATAAACGCCGCCAGAAAAACCCCGATCCGGACGGCAGGCAATCTTCCTCGCATAAGATATAACCCCGTTGATGAATGTAAAGATCATACAGAAAACAACCTGCTATTGCAGTGAAGCTGCACAAATGCGGCTTTCCCGGCTCACATGCAAACAAGGCTTCTGTTCCCCCATATTTATCAAGACCTACGCCTTTTATTCTGAGATGTGAAGTATATTTTCCTGCTGCCAACCGTACTTGCGGCTATGCTTCTTAATGTTCAAACCTGGCATGATACCATTTAACTGCATACCGAAAACTCAGATAACTATACACACCCGACAATATACAACAAATAACTGCGCAACATCATAAAGAGAAAAAATTGACTGAAAGATCAACCAAGACACTGCACGTTATTTTTTTCACAAATTATGCTTAAAATGAAATAAATCCAACATCAAATAAAAACGAGCACTTACATCGAAAGCAAAGATAACCTCCGGCAACAACAGAGATTATCGCGTAATACTACTTGCGGTCAGGCAGCTTCTTCTGGCAGTATACGGCATCTTAAGAATCCATCCTCTGTATAATCTTTAAGCCAAATCTAGACACAAAAGCCCGCTCCACTGGGCTTTAAAAGCGGTAAGGCGGCTACTCACTTATGGGAATAGTTAACATTACGAAGTCTTATGACGCCGATTTTGTAAAGCAGGTTGAAGAAGAGAGCGGACAGAATCTTGCGCTGTGTTATCAGTGCGGAAACTGTACCGCCGGATGTCCGTACACATTTGCGTACGACATCCCGGTCAGCAGGATCATGCGTCTCGTTCAGGCCGGGCAGAAGGAAACTGTATTGAAATGCAAATCCCTCTGGCTCTGTGCCACCTGCGAATCCTGCACAACCAGATGCCCGAACAACATTGATGTTGCGCACATAATGGATGTTCTGCGCCACATGGCCCGCCGGGAAGGATATGCTCCCGTGCCCACGGTCAAGACGTTCTGGGACAGCTTTCTCGATTCAGTTGAAAACAACGGTCGTGTGTTTGAAGTAGGTCTTCTGGCTGCTTATGTTGCCAAGACCGGAAGATTCTGGACAGACCTTGATCTGGGACCGAAGATCCTGCCCAAGGGCAAGATGCACTTCAAACCTCATCAGATCCAGGGCAAGGAAGAAATTGCCAAAATATTCAAACGGTTCAAAGAGGAGTCCCGCAAATGAGTGATTCCTTGAAAGTAGCATACTATCCCGGATGCTCCGGCACCGGGACATCCATGGAATATGACATGTCCACCCGCGCGGTCTGTGCCGAACTCGGCATTGAACTTGCCGAGATCCCGGACTGGAGCTGTTGCGGTTCCACTCCGGCCCATACTGTGGACCATGCACTCTCCAGCGCACTTTCCGCCCGCAACCTTCAGTTGGTGGAAAGCATGAATCTGGACACTGCAATCACGCCGTGCCCGAGCTGCCTGACCAACCTGAAAACGGCCGAACACCGCATGCAGAAAGATTCCATGCGCGAAAAGGTCAACAAACTGCTGGACAAGCCGTACAACGGCGGCGTGACCACCAAGTCCGTCCTGCAGGTAATGGTTGAAGACCTCGGACTCGATGCAATAAAGAAAAAGACAATCAAACCGCTCAAGGGGCTCAAGGTTGCCGCCTACTACGGCTGCATCATGAACAGACCCCCGGAAGTGATGAACTTCGATGATCCGGAACACCCCATGGCCATGGACAACATAATGACCGCCATGGGAGCGACGGTGCTGCCTTTTCCCCTCAAGGTCGAGTGCTGCGGAGCATCCTTCGGCATCCCGCGCAAGGACGTGGTAATGAAGCTCTCCGGAAAACTGCTGGATGCAGCCGAGGGACTCGGCATAGACGCGCTGGTTACCGCCTGCCCGCTCTGCCAGATGAACCTTGACCTGCGTCAGAGCCAGATCAACTCCGCCACCGGAGCAAGACACAACATCCCCATCTTCTATTACACCCAGCTTATGGGCCTGGCCCTTGCCATAGGAGAAAAGGAACTGGGACTGGACAAGCTCTGCGTGAGCCCCCGAAACGCGATCAATGCCATCGGCAGAGAGGAAAAATAGCGGAAACCCTGCTAAGGAGAAGACTTAAATGAAAATAGGAGTCTTTGTATGCCATTGCGGGACAAACATCGATGGAACCGTCGACACCGCCGCCGTAGCGGCCGCATCGAGGGAATTTCCCGGTGTTGTTTTCGCAACAGATACGATGTACGCCTGCTCCGAACCCGGACAGGATGAAATAATTGAAGCCATCAAGACACATAAACTCGACGGTGTGGTCGTAGCATCCTGTACACCCAGAATGCACGAGCCCACTTTCCGCAGAACTCTGGAAAGAGCCGGGCTCAACCGCTACCTGTTCGAGATGGCCAACATCCGCGAACACGTTTCATGGATCGGCAAGGATCGCGAGGCCAACACCAACAAGGCAACCGACCTCGTCCGTATGGCCGCGGCCAAACTGCTCAACGACAAACCCCTGTTCTCCAAGTCCTTTGACATGAACAAGCGGGTCATGATTGTCGGCGGCGGTGTTGCCGGAATCCAGGCCGCTCTGGACTGTGCCGACGGCGGACTTGAAGTTGTGCTGGTTGAAAAAACATCTTCCATCGGCGGTAAGATGGCCAAGCTGGACAAGACGTTCCCGACTGTGGACTGTTCCAGCTGTATTCTCGGCCCACGCATGGTTGATATCGCTCAGCACCCGAACATAACCCTGCACGCCTGCTCCGAGATAGAGGAAGTAAACGGTTATGTCGGCAACTTCTCTGTAAAAGTCAAAAAGAAAGCCACTTACGTTGACTGGAACAAATGCACCGGCTGCGGCATATGCATGGAAAAGTGTCCCAGCAAGAAGGCCGACGATCCTTTCAACGAACATCTGGCCAAAACAACGGCCATCAATATCCCCTTCCCGCAGGCTATTCCCAAAAAAGCCGTCATTGATCCCGATTTCTGCATGAAAATAAAAAGGGATAAGTGCGGAGTCTGCGCCAAGGTCTGTCCGTCCGAAGCTATCGTTTACGATCAGCAGGACGAAATCATCACCGAAGAAGTGGGTGCAGTTGTAGCGGCCACCGGTTTTGACCTTTTTGACTGGACCGTCTACTCCGAGTACGGCGGTGGAAAATATCCCGATGTAATCACCTCGCTGCAGTATGAGCGCATGCTTTCCGCTTCCGGTCCTTCCGGCGGCCACATCAAGCGTCCTTCAGACGGCAAGGAACCCAAGAACGTGGTCTTCATCCAGTGCGTAGGCTCCCGCGACAAATCCGTGGGACGTCCGTACTGTTCCGGTTTCTGCTGCATGTACACCGCAAAGCAGGCCATCCTGACCAAGGACCACTGTCCCGAATCCCAGTCCTATGTTTTTTACATGGACATCCGGTCACCGGGCAAAATGTTCGATGAATTCACCCGCAGGGCCATGGAAGAATACGGCGCACGCTACATCCGCGGCCGTGTTTCCATGATTTATCCTGAAGGCGACAAGCTGCTCGTACGCGGCGCGGACACCCTGATGGGCGACCAGGTTGAAGTGGATGCCGATCTCGTGGTCCTCGCTGTCGGAGCCGAAGCGGCCCACGGCGCTACCGACCTGGCCAAGAAGCTCCGCATCTCCTACGATGCATACGGCTTCTTCATGGAAGGCCATCCCAAGCTCAAGCCTGTTGAAACCAACACCGCCGGTGTTTTCCTGGCCGGTTCCTGTCAGGGTCCCAAGGACATCCCGTCCTCGGTTGCCCAGGGCAGCGCTGCCGCAGCCAAGGTTCTGGCCATGTTCTCCAAGGATCAGCTGGAAAGCGATCCGCAGGTTTCTGTAGTTGATATCAAACGCTGCATCGGTTGCGGCAAATGCATCAGCACATGCCCGTTCGGAGCCATCAAAGCGGTGGAATTCCGAGGCATGCCCAAGGCTGAGGTGATTGAAACAATCTGTCAGGGTTGCGGAATCTGCACATCCACCTGTCCGCAGGGTGCAATTCAATTGCAGCACTTCACTGACAACCAGATTCTTGCGGAGGTTAACGCAGTATGCCGGTTCTAGAAGGTAAAGAACTCAGAATCGTCGGTTTTCTCTGCAACTGGTGCTCCTACGGCGGCGCCGACACTGCCGGGGTAGGACGCTTCAACCAGCCCACCGACCTGAGAATTATTAAGGTCCCCTGTTCAGGACGTATAGATCCTCTGTTCATTGTGAAAACACTCATGTCCGGAGCGGACGGAGTGCTTGTGTCCGGTTGCCATCCCAACGACTGCCATTACTCCGAGGGCAACTTCTATGCCCGCCGCAGACTTGAAATGCTTAAAAGGTTCATCCCCATGCTGGGAATAAACCCCGACCGTTTCGACTACACCTGGGTTTCCGCCTCGGAAGGCCAGCGCTGGCAGGAAGTTGTGACCAAGTTCACCGACCAGATTCACAAACTCGGCCCGGCCACCAAGATTGAAGGTCCGGAAGCCGAAGAGACACTCAAATTGATGGAGGCCTCCCTCTAACCGGGGAAGTCTTCAACCAAGGAGAAACAGGGTGAAAAATCTCGAAGATCTCAAAAAGCAAATCAGGGAAGCCCTGCCTGAGCTGGATGCGGTCATCGGCTGGTCGGACAGTTTCGACCCGTTGCATGCCACGCCGCTCTTTATGCGCAGTGAAGAAGATATAGACAAATTGAAAGTGGACGCCCTGAGTGTCCATAACCTCGCCACCTACCTGCCCTCCTTGAAGGGAAAGAAAACAGGTATTGTGGTCAAGGGCTGCGACAGCCGCTCTGTTGTGGAACTGCTGCAGGAAGACCTCATCAATCGCGAAGACGTCACTGTTTTCGGCTTCGGCTGCGACGGTGTGGTTGACCAGACCAAGATCCGCAGGGCGGTAGGCGATGTAGGACAGGTTGAATCCTGTGAAATCGGCAGCAGCGAAATAACGCTTACTGTCGGCGGAAATGAAATCAAGCTCGCTCTTGAGGACGTGCTCGCAGACAAATGCAAGACCTGCCGCTACCCCAATGCAGTCATTTCCGACCACTTCGCCGGAGAGGAAATCAAGGCCGCCGCTTCATTTGAAGACGGCTACAAGGACCTTGAGGAATTCGAAGCCAAGTCCGAGGACGAAAAGTTCGCCTTCTGGCTCGGTGAAATGGACCGCTGCATCCGCTGCTACGCCTGCCGCAACGCCTGCCCCATGTGTGTATGCCGCGACCACTGTGTAGCCCAGAGCCGCAACCCGCACTGGCTGAGCCAGGAAGCTCATGTTCGCGACAAATGGATGTTCCAGGTCGTTCACGCCTACCATCTGGCCGGACGCTGCACCGAGTGCGGCGAATGCCAGCGTGCCTGCCCCGTAGACATTCCCATCCTGCTCTTCAAAAAGAAGTTCAACAAGGAAATCAAGGAAGTCTTCAATTACGAGGCCGGGCTTGATCCCGAGGCAACACCTCCGCTTCTCACCTTCAAGAATGAAGAAGAAAAGATCAAAGAGAGGGAGTGGTAATGGCCAAGGTAAAATTCATCAAATCGGACAACGTACCGGCATGGCTGGAAGAGCTTGGACAGAAACACGAAGTTCTGGCCCCGCGCACCGAGGGTGATGCGGTCATCTTCCGCCCGTATGACGCAAAGAAAGGGTTCTCCATAGAACGGGAAGCCACCGCCCCTCCCAAAAAGGCGATCTTCCCCCAGAGCGAAACCCTGCTCAAATTCAAATATATCAAAGACCTTGAGAATCCTGATAAACAGATTCTCGATGTAGAAGAAAATATTCCCGCATCTTCATGGGTAGTATTCGGTGGACGTCCCTGTGACGCCCGCGGATTCACCATGTTCGACCGTGTCTACCTCAACGGCAAACACGTGGACGTCTACTACAAGAGCCGCAGGGAAAACACCTACTTCATCACCCTGGCCTGCGAAAAAGGCGAAAACACCTGTTTCTGCAACTGGGTGGGCTCCGGTCCATCTGATCCTTCGGGATCGGACGTTCTGATGGTTCCGGTCAACGGCGGCTACTTTCTTGAAGCTGTCAGCGACAGGGGTGAAGGACTTCTGGACAGCTCTCTTCTTGAAGACGGCGGTTCCAAACAGGCCGAAGCTGATAAGTTCCGTGCCGAAGCCGACCAGTCCATGGGTGAAGCAAAGGATCTTTCCGCAGCTCCGGAAAAGCTTCTTGCAGTCTTCGACGACATGGAACACTGGGAAGCGATGTCTGCCAAGTGTCTCAGCTGCGGCGCATGCACATACCTATGCCCCACCTGCTACTGTTTCAACATCACCGATGAATCCGACGGAATCTCCGGTGAAAGAATCAGAAGCTGGGACAACTGCATGTCCAACATGTTCACCCTTGAAGCCAGCGGACACAACCCCCGTCCCACCAAGGCCCATCGCCTTAAAAACAGGGTCGGCCACAAGTTCAGCTATTATCCCAACCTGCACGGGGGAGTTATCTCCTGTTGCGGCTGCGGACGCTGCATCAAGAGCTGCCCGGTCGGCGTGGACATCAGGGAACTGGTGCTGAGCGCAATTGCATACGAGGCAAAGGAGGCTGCAAATGACTAGCAATCCTTATCTTCCGGCAATGGCCACCATTCAGGAGGTCATTCAGGAAACTCCGAATATCATGACTTTCCGGGTTACGCTCAACAACCCGGAAGCCAGAGATAAATTCACCTTCGAGCCGGGACAGGTCGGACAGTTGTCAGCCTTCGGTATCGGTGAATCCACCTTTGTAATCAACTCTTCCCCCACCCGCATGGACTACCTGCAGTTCAGCGTCATGCGCACCGGGGAAGTAACCGAAAAGCTCCATACTCTGAGCGCTGGTGACCAGATAGGTGTGCGTGCTCCCCTGGGCAACCACTTTCCCTATCAGGATATGAAAGGCAAGGACATTGTCTTCGTAGGCGGAGGGATAGGTATGGCCCCCCTGCGCACTCTGCTCTACTACATGCTGGACAACCGCAAGGACTACGGCAAGATAACCCTGCTCTACGGCGCCAGAAGCCCCGTGGACATGGCTTATCAGTACGAACTGCCGGAATGGCTGGAACGCGATGACCTCGACACGCACCTGACCATCGACTCCGCATACGAAGGGTGGGAGCACAATGTCGGGCTTATCCCCAATGTCCTGCTCGATATCGCTCCTTCTCCGGACAATGCCATGGCCGTCACCTGCGGTCCGCCGATCATGATCAAGTTCACCGTGCAGGCTCTGGCCAAGCTCGGGTTCAAGGACAACCAGATCGTGACCACGCTTGAAAAACGCATGAAGTGCGGCATAGGCATCTGCGGACGCTGCAACATAGGAACCAGTTACGTCTGCATGGACGGGCCGGTATATACCTACGAACAGCTGAAACAGCTGCCGAACGAAATGTAATGACAAAATCGGGCCCCGCCTTTACAAGCGGGGCCTTTTTTTATTATCTAAAAAGTATGAGAATACTGCTTGTAGATGATGAAAGAATAAACATCCTGTCCGCATCAAAGATGCTGGAACGGCATGGGCATGAGGTAACAACCGCGGTCAACGGGGCACAAGCCCTGGAGAAACTCGCCGAAGGCGATTTTGACTGTGTTCTCATGGACCTGCAGATGCCGGTAATGGACGGTCTGGAAGCTTCCGGAAAAATCCGCGACAGAAAGACCTTCGGAGACAAAGCCGATATCCCCATCATAGCGATGACCGGACACAGTTACGATGATGCAAAAGAGGACATGGACAAGGCCGGGCTGACGTTATTTGTCTCCAAGCCTTTTGATATGAACTCGCTGCTGGCTGCTCTGGAAAAAGCTGCTCCCTGAGACAGTAGGGAACAGATGCCGAGAGTCGAGACGGCCCCGGTATAAAATGCAAAATCCCCGGCAACCTTATGGCTGCCGGGGATTTTAAGATTTATGGCTGTGGTGAAACCGGGGAGGCTAGTACATTCCGCCCATGCCGCCCATTCCACCCATGCCGCCCATACCGCCCATTCCACCCATGCCACCGGGCATTCCGGCAGGCATTTCGGGAGCCTTTTCAGGCTTTTCGGCAATGGCGCATTCAGTGGTCAGCAGAAGTCCGGCTACGGAAGCGGCATTCTGGATAGCGATACGGGTAACCTTTTTGGGGTCGATAACACCGGCCTTGATGAGGTCTTCGTATTCGCCGATAGCAGCGTTGAAGCCGTTACCGTCTTTTGCTTCCTTGACTTTTTCAACAACGATGGAGCCTTCGAGGCCGGCGTTGCCTGCAATCTGACGCAGGGGCTCTTCAATGGCGCGACGGATGATGTCGATACCGGCTGCTTCATCGTCATCGGAAGGGGTAACACCGTCCAGAGAGGGGATGCAGCGGATAAGAGCGGTTCCGCCGCCGGGGACGATGCCTTCTTCCACAGCTGCGCGGGTTGCGTTAAGAGCATCTTCCACGCGGGCTTTCTTTTCTTTCATTTCGGTTTCGGTTGCGGCACCGACGTTGATGACAGCAACACCGCCGACGATCTTGGCCAGACGTTCCTGAAGCTTTTCACGATCGTAATCGGAGGTGGACAGATCGATTTCGTTGCGGATCTGGCCTACGCGGGCTTTGATTACTTCAGCGTTACCGGCACCGTCGACCAGGGTGGTGTTTTCCTTGTCGATAACAACGCGCTTTGCGGAGCCGAGGTCTTCAAGGGTTACACCTTCAAGCTGCAGACCGATGTCATCGGAAACAACTGCACCGCCGGTAAGAGCGGCGATATCGGCGAGCATTGCCTTGCGGCGGTCACCGAAACCGGGAGCCTTTACAGCAACAACATTGAGAGTTCCGCGCAGCTTGTTGACAACGAGGGTGGCAAGAGCTTCGCCTTCGATATCTTCAGCGATGATGACCAGGGGTTTGCCCATCTTGGCAACCTGTTCCAGCACGGGGAGAAGTTCCTTCATGTTGGAAACTTTCTTTTCGCTGATAAGGATCAGGGGCTCGTCCATTTCGCAGATCATTTTTTCTGCGTTGGTTACGAAATAGGGGGAAAGATAACCGCGGTCGAACTGCATACCTTCAACAACGTCGAGGGTGGTATCAAGACCTTTGGCTTCTTCTACGGTGATTACGCCTTCTTTGCCGACCTTGTTCATGGCTTCGGCAATGATGTTACCGATGGTGACGTCGTTGTTTGCGGAGATGGTGCCGACCTGAGCGATTTCTTTCTGGTCGCGGGTAGGTTTGGCCAGAGTTTCCAGATGATCGATGATGGCTTCAACAGCCTTGTCGATACCGCGCTTGATTGCCATGGGGTTACGGCCTGCGGCAACGAGCTTTACGCCTTCGCTGAATACGGCCTGGGCAAGGATGGTAGCGGTGGTGGTACCGTCACCTGCGATGTCGGAAGTCTTGGAAGCAACTTCCTTGACCATCTGTGCGCCCATGTTTTCGAATTTATCTTTGAGTTCGATTTCCTTGGCTACGGAAACTCCGTCCTTGGTAATGACCGGGGAGCCGAAGGATTTATCCATGACTACGTTGCGGCCTTTGGGTCCGAGAGTAACCTTTACTGCGTTGGCGAGTTTATCCACGCCGAGTTTGAGTTTTTCACGTGCTTTAGCGTCAAAAAGAATCTGTTTAGCCATTTGGTGTTATCTCCTTAAAAGATATGATCTATAAAAAATGTTCAGGCAAAAACCGTATTATTCAACGACAGCAAGAATGTCGTCTTCGCGCATGATCAGGTGGTCCACACCGTCGATGCTGATTTCCGTGCCTGCGTATTTTGCGAAAAGAACAGCATCGCCTTCTTTAATTCCCATGGCGATTCTGGCACCGTCGTCATCGACTTTGCCGGGACCGGCAGCAACGACTTCACCTTTCAAGGGTTTTTCCTTGGCGGAGTCGGGGATGATGATTCCGCCTACAGTTTTTTCTTCCACTTCAAGGCGTCTGACCAGAACGCGGTCATTAAGCGGCTTAAGTTTCATGTGTTGTCCTCCAAAACATATTCAATAACTTTTTTTGATAGGGCGCCCGGCCCTTTCCGTATTTCGACCCGTGTTCAATCATCAGGTAAAATGTCCGGCCGAACGGATTGAATCAAAGTAAGACATTATCCTGAACTGTCAACCACGCCTGTCTTTTTTTTTGCGAAATTAACGAAAGACAGGATCAGGCCAGGTCCTTGGCCACGAAAACCACCCTTCCCAAAGCGGCCCAGCCGCGAAACTCATCCCCTATTTGCAGGCTGATGGTCCTCGGCTCGGAATCCCTGTTGTCCGACACAAGAATGATTTTGCCCGGTTCTTTTGCCACCCTGCGGATAACAATTTCCCTGTCAATGCGGAAGGCGTATATGCGCCCCTCGTACAGCTCCCTTTGAGACTGATCCACAATGATCCCGTCCCCGTCCTCAATTCTCGGGCTCATGGCATCGCCAGTGACGTTGACAAATATCATATCATCCGCAGACCCCATGTCGGCAAGCCGGTCAGCGGCGAATGCAATCCGGCTTTCACTCCCGGAAGGAGTCAGTGACTCGCCGCTCTCGTCCGGACGGGTAATACCCTCCTGAACTGTGGTAAACCCGGTGTTCGGACATTCTGGTGTCCCTCCGGGAAAAACAATACGGGCCCCGACCTCGTCAAGCACTTTTGCCACCACCTGTATGTGCTTGCCTCTTTCCTGCCGGATGTACCTGATGATCTGATTGGGTGCCACTCCGCATGCTTTGGCCATCTGCGTGGGGTTGGTATATTTTTTCCCCGGGCCGATCATACTCTTCAATCCCTCGACCATATCCGTATAAAAACTCATGCTGCCTCCTTGGAAAAATCATGTACACTTTTTTAAAAAAAATGTCGTCATATAGTTTTAAATTGAGTCTATTTATTTAATTTTATACCAATTGGTAAATTTATTTTATTAAATGGCTTGCATTATAGACCGGTAAACAATATTAAGACTCCCGTTGTTATAAGCCGGTTCCACCGGCACGGGTAAAAAACATATCGCAGAACACGTGCGACAACGGATAAAGGAGACATCATGATTTCAGGAGAAGCTTCGATAGGACGAAAGTTTCCTGAACAGGACGAGATGAAAGGTATGTCGGCAGAGAGCCTGCTCAGGATACTGGGAGACGAAGCTGCGGAACGGCTTATGTACTACTGGGGCGGAGCAAGGGTTTCCGTACCGGGCATAAAGGATCTGAGCCGGGTGCGCCTGCGGGAAAGGATACGACAGGCTTATGCCGATGGAGCCACTCCGGCCCAGATTGCGGAAAGGTTCGGGATTTCGGTAAGAACAGCGCAAAGATTGCGGGCGCATCAGACCGACATTGAATGAAAAGCCGAAATGTTATATTATATTATGGTAGAAACATGTATGGAAATACTAATGGTATAAAGTCAGACCACCCGCTATTGTGATATAAGTTTTTGAAAACGCGCATCGACCGGCAGCAACTCGTATCGCGGAACGGTCTGACATGACGGTTCCGGTTGTCATCTCAAGGGACGGCTGTTCCGCCGGTGGAGAAAAAATTGACCCCGGTTTTGGGGCACTTAATATAAATAGCACCTGCTCTGAGTAAAAAAACGGCTTGAAGGAATATGACCAGATTAAAGGCAAAAAAACCTGACGGTTATTTATAATGAATAAAAAGAAATTCCCTGTAATCAAGCGTTTTGCCATACGCTTTCTTCCGGTAGCCGTATTCATCCTCGCCGTTGCTGTAATAGTCCACATCAACCAGCGCGCACAGTATGTGGAAAGTGTCCGAAGTAACGAACTGAGCATGATCTACAGCGACTACATTACCATGACAGGGTGGCTTGAATCCGGCATTGAAGATGTAAGCTTTCTGGCCGGACTGGTGGAAAAAAAGATGTGCCGGGCGGGTGCATCTCCAGCCTGTATGGACGATATTGCGGACACATTCACAACTTTTGCCCAGGAAAACCGCAATTGCGTTCAGGTCCGGCTGCTTTCGTCACAGGGCCAGGAGCTTGTGCGGATCAATGTTGAAGAAGGGAAAGCCAGCCGAGTTGAAAAAAAACAACTTCAGGACAAAAGCGGACGCGATTACTTCCGTGACTCCAAAGGGATAGGGAAAGGAGTTTATGTCTCGGCCTTTGACCTCAACATTGAGTTCGGGAAAATAAGTGAACCGAGGCTCCCCGTAATACGGTTCATGAAAAACATTTTTGGTCGCGAAAACGAACCCCTCGGAGTGCTGGTTATAAACCTCTCCGGCAACAGCCTGCTGGAATTCATCAAAAAAACTTCAGAATCATCTTTCGGCTGGTGCGGGCTGGCCAACAAATCCGGAGGGTGGCTGGTAGCTCCGGAGAGAAGCCTGGACTGGCTTTTTCTATTCGGAGAAAAAAGCGGCTACATGATGGATACATTCCCGCACGAATGGGAACTTATCCGCAAAGGAAATTCAGGACAATTCACGTCCGGCGAAGGGCTTTTCACCTACGACACGGTAAAACCGTCCAGCTTTTCATCCTCTTTCAAACACAATGTGATCTTCAACGAAAACTGGAAAATAATTGGCATGGTAGATGAGAGCAACCTGGTTGCCCCGTTCAGCAATGTCACTATCGCCCTTTTCGGACTTCTTTATCTGATGAGCGGATTTTTTTTCTGGCGGATGACGGTCTCCACGCTCGAAAGCGAAAAAATGCGGGAAGCATTGGAGGAAAGCGAGAGACGGTTTATGGATGTGGCAGATGCTGCGGGAGAATTCATCTGGGAAACAGGGCCCGACGGCTGCTTTGTCTTTGTTACCGGCCGTGCAGGCGATATTCTCGGTTACAGCGCCGAAGAACTCATCGGCAGATCGCCTTTCGACTTTGTTGATGAAGAGTCTTCATGGGAAGTCCGCAAGGAATTTCTCGATGCGGCCCATAACGGCAACAGCTTCAACGGACTGGTTTTCAAATTCGTAAACAGGGAAGGCCGAAAACTCTGGCTGGAATTCAACGGAGTCCCGGTCTTTGACGCACAGGGAACTGTGACCGGTTTTCGCGGAGCGACATCGGACATCACGGCGCAGCAGAAAGCTCTGCAGGACCTGACAGACCGTGAAAACATGCTCCAGAGTATAAGTGATTCGGTTCAGGACGCCCTTGTGCTTATGGATGAAAACGGGCTTGTCCACTTCTGGAATCAGGCCGCTGAAAGTATTTTCGGCTACACATCGGAAGAAATGCTGGGTGAAAGCCTCCGGTGCTGCATTCTCGAAGAAGATAACGAGGATATTTCCGGAACAGAAGAAGGGGCAGACGGAGTTGAAGGACTTTTTTCCCGGCACGGTTCCTTCACCGTTAATGTAAGGCGCAAGACCGGAAAAATTTTTCCCGCCGAAGTCCTTCTCTCCCCGCTTCGCAAGGATGAACAATGGTGGGTTGTGGGAACAATCAGGGATGTAACCGAGCGCAAGGAAGCGGAAGACAAACTCAGAAAACTGGCCACCACCGACCCCCTGACAGGATTGGCCAACCGCCGCCACTTCATGGAAAGCGCCGAAGAAGCTCTTGAGCGCTCCCTCCGTTACGGGCACGAGCTTTCCCTTATGATGATGGACATAGACTTCTTCAAGAACGTCAATGACATGTATGGACATGATGCGGGAGATGATGTCCTCAAAGGTCTGGCAGCAGCCGGACTGAAAATTCTGCGTCAGATAGATGTATTCGGCAGGATAGGAGGAGAGGAATTTTCCATTCTGCTGCCGGATACGGGGCTGGAAGGCGCCAGAATAGTTGCAGAACGACTGCGGCAGGAAATAGAAAAGACAAGAATGATTACCCGTTCCGGAGAACTGACAATCACTGTCAGCATAGGTGTAGCAAACCTGAACGAACAGACCAGGTCCCTTGAACACCTGCTGAAGGCGGCGGATATCGGTCTATATGCCGCAAAGCATGCGGGCAGGAACAGGGTGGAAATACAGATTTCTCCGGACGGTTCCGTTGAAAAAAAATAGCCTCTGGCTGAAGGCGGGCATGAGGAAGGCTGGGTAGTCAGATATCGGCTGCTTAAAAAATATGGAAATTTCTTTTCAGCACAGGGCCGGTCAGTTCATCTTAAAAATCTTTGAATATGATATAGGCGGTACGCCGGGAGCAAAAACTCCGTGCGGCAGCAAGGGTCTCTGTTTTTGCCCCCTGCTGCTGTCTGTTTGTACCATGGTTCTTAATCAAACCCGAATTCAATAGTGAAACCGCCGTGCTCCGTAGTAAAAGGAATGGCCATTACCGGACCGGCTGTAACGTGGGCAATTGTATGGTTGTCACCCATGATAACTGTCGGGGTGGAGCCTTGAAGCTTGTACCCCATCTCGGTGAGCCCGGCACGGGCCTGCCCTGAGACCATATTGGTAATTTCACCAACCGCATCCTTTACATCCTGAACGATATCCTGAATATCATCACCGAGCATATTCTTGACGATCTGAGCGGCACAAGCCTTGTCGAATGAAATTGAAACGCTTCCGCTGACATTTCCTGTAAAACCGACAATACCGGTAACATCGCCTGTGGCCATGTTGCCTTTTTTTACAAAAGGTTTTCCGGCCTTGGGAGTGACCATGGCCATCATTGTCAGAATATCAGAGGTTGCCTTGATAAAAGGCTTAGCCAATTCTACATTCATTATACGGACTCCTTGAAAATTATAAGCGCCACAACCTTTTATTTTGCAGACTTACCTGTGTCAATTTACGAAGTTGCAGGCAGTCACTCTCTTTTTGACCGGAGCATCCCGATCCTTTGTTGCCCGCAACAATATTCTGCGGAAAAGGTATCAACCTCCCTGCTGTTACTGCAAGTTAGCAGAAAAAGAGGATATCAACAAATTGTTTCATCGGCAATGGACAGTATGGCCGGTAATAAGCACGAAACGACAAAAACCGGCATTCGCAAAATACAATAAGACATCATGACCGAATATTGGACTTTACACTTATCTGTTTTTTGTTTTCGTCATTGTTCTGTGTTTGACCGGAGTTATATTTTTTCGTACTTAGTTAGGTCGCAAGGTTTGAACTCAATATCGGGCAGCAGCCGGAGCGGGGCTTTCCGGTCCGAAAGAATACAAGATCAAGGATAGAGCCAAATGTCAGAAAGCAATACCGAATCAAGTGTTGGAAAAAATTTCATCACCGCAATCATAGATAATGATAATGAAACAGGAAAATACGATGGCAGGGTTGCCACCCGTTTTCCTCCCGAACCGAACGGCTACCTGCATATAGGACACGCCAAATCCATATGTCTCAACTTCGGTCTAGCAATGGACTACAAAGGCACCTGCAACCTGCGCTTTGACGACACCAACCCGGTCAAGGAAGAAGTCGAATATGTGGAATCCATACAGGAAGACGTCCACTGGCTCGGGTTCGACTGGGAGGACCGCAAATTTTATTCCTCCGACTATTTCGGCAAACTGTACGACTTCGCCGTACAGCTGATCAAGGGCGGACACGCATACGTGGACAGCCTGAGTGCGGAAGAAATACGTGAATACAGGGGAACACTCACTGAACCGGGCAAAAACAGCCCTTACCGGGACCGCTCAGTGGATGAGAACCTCGAATTGTTCGAAAAGATGAAAAACGGTGAATTCGCAGACGGTGAACATGTCCTGCGGGCCAAAATAGATATGGCTGCTCCGAATGTGATTCTGCGCGACCCGACAATATACCGCATCAGAAAAGCGCACCACCACAGGACCGGGGACGACTGGTGCATCTACCCTATGTACGACTTCACTCATTGCATTTCCGACTCTCTGGAAGGAATAACCCACTCTATCTGTACACTTGAATTCGAAAACAACCGTGCTCTTTACGACTGGGTTCTGGAAACTCTCGGAGTATACAGGCCGCAGCAGATTGAATTCGCCAGACTTAATCTGAGCTACACGGTAATGAGTAAACGCAGACTGATCCAGCTTGTCGAGGAAGGCCATGTTTCCGGATGGGACGACCCCCGCATGCCCACAATTTCGGGCATGAGAAGACGCGGATACTCTCCGGCATCCATCCGCAATTTCTGCGAACGCATCGGAGTGGCCAAGGCAGCCAACATGGTTGATTTCGCCCTGCTGGAATTTTCCGTGAGAGAAGACCTCAATGCCCACTCTCCCAGATTCATGGGTGTGATCAACCCCATTCGTCTGGTTATCGAGAACTATCCCGAGGACAAGACCGAAGAATTCGAATGCCAGAATAATCCTGAAAATCCGGAAGCAGGAACACGCATGGTTCCTTTTTCCCGCACACTGTACATTGAGCGGGATGATTTCATGGAAGACGCTCCCAAAAAATTCTTCCGTCTCTCGGTCGGCAGGGAAGTCCGCCTCAGGGCTGCCTATTACGTAACCTGCACCGGAGTTATCAAGGACGAAAACGGTGAGGTGGTCGAACTGCGCTGCACCTATGACCCTGAAACAAGGGGAGGCTGGTCCAAGGACGGCCGCAAAGTCAAAGGGACCATTCACTGGGTATCGGTTGAACACGCGGTGGAAGCGGAAGTCCGTCTTTACGAGCACCTGTTCACCAAGGAAAATCCCATGGACAACAAGGACGGCTCAGACTTCAAGGCCCACATCAACCCGGATTCTCTGGAAGTCCGTCCAAATTGTTACGTGGAACCGGCGCTCGACAAGGTTGAGCCTGGATTCCGCTGCCAGTTCGAGAGGATCGGATATTTTTGTTCCGACCCGGACTCGACCCCGGAAAAGCCGGTATTCAACAGGACCGTAGGTCTTAGGGATACATGGAAAAAAATTGAGAAAAAACAGCAGAAATAGCAAAACTGCATAAGCGTATGAAGATAAAAAGCGGGGACCGGGCACGGCCCCCGCTTTTTTTTGCAAAGTACTGCGCCTGCAATTTTTTCATACGTAGTATATCTGGATGAATATTTCCTCAAAAAGTGTTATCCGTATGGATATGCACTGTCATTCAAGCTGATTCGATTGTACTTTGATCCGGAGGTTGCACATGAGCACCGAAACAAACAGCCCCAAACTGGCCATTGCCATTGCCGGAAGAAACAACGTGGGCAAGTCATCCATAATACGCGCACTATCAGGAATTGAAGCCGACGAAGTGGCTCCGATAGCCCATGAAGACGAGATGTACCCGCTGACCAGGACTGAGATTCAGCCTCTTGGTCCCGTTACCATTTATGATACGGATGCCCATATTCCACACGACGACAGGGCCAAAGTCATCCGGGAGGGCCTCTACAGCGTAGACGTTGTTGTTATTGTCACCGACGATTCGGGGATAATGGACGAAGAGCGTGAGTTGACCTCGCTTCTGGGAGAACGCGGAATCCCCTGCGTGATGGTTTTCAACAAGGCGGATATAAGAAGGCCGAGCCTAGCGGACATGGAATTCTGCGGTTCAAGAGGTATCCGGTTCGTGGCGACCTCGACAGTGGACGGCCGAGGCATAGACCGACTCAAGAAGTCCATTACCGCCCTCGCTCCGGAAGAAAACATGCTCGACCCTGTCCTCGCCCGCGATCTGATGGGCAAAGGAGACTTCGTGATATGCGTTGTTTCCGAGGACCCGGTATCCCCCAAAGGAAGACTAGGGCTGCCTAAATCACAGGTTCTAAGAGAAATTCTGGATGCAGGCGGAATAGCTGTCATAGTAAAGGAAGGAGAACTGTATCAGACTATCTCCGGGCACAAACGCCGACCGGCACTGGTCATTGCAGACTCGCAGGCTGTGAAAAAAGTTATGGAGACCGTCCCCGGTGATGTTTCCATGACCACCTTCCCGATTCTGTTTGCCCGGCACAAAGGGAACCTTGAACAGCTTGTTCAGGGAGCAAACGCAATTGACACCCTTAAAGACGGCGACCGGGTGCTCATAGTGGAAGCCTGCCCGCACCACCCCAAGGCGGAAGACCTTGGAAAGGAAATGATCCCGGCGCGCATAGCAGGATACACAGGGCGCAATATAATTTTTGAATCCAAAACAGGATGCGGGCTTCCCCTTGACTTGAGCGCATACAAACTTGTGGTCCACTGCGGAGCCTGCATGGCAGACAGAGCGGACATGCTCAGAAGAATAAGGGATTGCGACCGCCAACAGGTACCCATCACCAACTACGGGCTTGCCGTGGCCAAAGTTGACGGTACCCTGAGCAGGCTGATTGAGCCTTTTTTCAAGGACGAAACTGAAGAGCGAAAAGAACTTACCGGGAAAATCAATGTTTACCGGGGCAGCAACTCAAAAGCCATGCATCTCGTTGTTCCTGCTGAAATTCATCCGGAAAAAGCGGTTCCTTTCAACCTGATGTATATTTTCGGAGACATTGAGGTAACGAAAAAGCATATCGGTTTTTCATCCCTGCCCTTTGCCCGCGGCGGACAGCAGAAGATAAAAAAATCCGTGGAGGAATACGGATACTGCTTTTACAAGTGGCCAGGCAGAGTGCTTGGAGCTGACCTGGGAGGACTGATTGATGAGGAAGAGGACAGCACCAGTTAACCGCAACCGCATGAAGGATATGGACTGAACCTGAATGAAAAAGACAGTGTCCCATCTGGCTCTGGCAGTAATACTGCTCGCGTTCGGACTGGCCTGTGCCTGCCCGTCCCCCTGCTTTGCACACAAGTTCGTTGTGGGTTTTGTTGCAAGCGGCTCGGCAATTGATGACGACTCTTTCAACAGCATGACCGTTGCAGGTTTGCGAAAGCTGGAAAAAAACAACCATGTACGGATTGAAGTCCGGCAGGGCGGCTTCTCCCTTGAGGAGCACAAAAAACAGATCAAATCGCTGCTTGATTGTGGGGCTCAGGTTATTGTCATCAATTTTTCATCTGATCTGGACAAACTTCTTGAATTCATAAGCCAATATCCCGAAATCCCGTTCATAATCAACGATGCAAGGGTCAGCGGATACGCCAATGTATCTTCAACCGTTTATAACCAGCGCATGGGCTCATGCCTGGTAGGGGCACTCTGTGCATGGCAGACCGCGACAGATCGGATAGGATTCATAGGGGCCAACGAGATGCCTATTATCAAGGATTTTCTCTGCGGCTTCAAAGAAGGAATCCGTCTTTCAGATCGCGATGTACAAATAGAGACGGCGTTCGTCCGCAGGGGAAACAACTGGGAAGGATTCGAAGACCCCGAACAGGCCAGCGTGATAGCAGCCCGCATGTACAACTCAGGAGTCGACATAATATACGCTGTTGCCGGACTGTCCGGCAACGGAGTTATTGCCGCGGCACGCAAAAGCGGAAACTACGTTATCGGGGTGGATTCGGATCAGGACGGCATTGCCAAGGGCACTGTTCTGACCAGTATGATGAAAAGGCTTGACGTTGCCGTATATAATGAAGTTCTGTCTGTGCTTGAGGGCAGGTTCATTCCCGGCCCCAAGGAATACAATATTTCAAACAATGGTATCGGGCTTACTGAAATGAAATATTCAAAAGACCTGATAGCAGAAGATGTTCTGCAAAAACTGGCAGAACTGAAAGAGAAGCTGTCCAAGGGGCTGATCCGGTTGGACTGCCCGGACAAATAGAACGGAGCACGCCTTTGCATGTTTGATTTTCTACGCATCAAAGCCAAAGCAATTGTCGGCCTGTTGCTTATACAGGCTGTAATTCTGATTGCTCTAGGGATACTTATAACAGCTTACCGCAGCAACGAGGTCTCCGATTCCCAACTCGCCCGAGGGGAAGGAATTGCTGCGTTGGTAGCCACATCCAGCGGCGACCCCATAGTCAAATTCCAGAATCACAAAATACGGGAACTGGTCAAAAGTGCCTGTTCGACCGAACATATCTTTTTTTGTGCCGTGTATACGCCAAAAGGGGAAATATTCAGCGAATACTACACCGCAGACAAATCCGATTACCCTGAAGACAAAACGGTTTTTGTGCAAAAGAGAATTATCCGGGACGGAGAATATCTGGGATACGTAAGAGTCGGGGTCCTCAAAAATGCAGATACGGAAAACAGGGGCTTCTTTCTGAAAATTATGCTGCCTGCTTTGGCTGCCGCCTTCGTCTTCGGGGGGCTGGCTATGATATTTTTCCTCGGAAAATCAATACTTAATCCGGTCATCAAACTTTCCCGCCAGGCACAGGACATAGCGGAGGAAAAATATACGGAATCCGGAGATAATGGCCGCAAGGATGAAATAGGCGAACTGGCCCGCTCCCTGAACACTCTTGCAACCAAATTTTCACAACTGCAGAATGATCTTGACCAGCAGGTGCGCAACAGGACCGAGGAACTGAACATTTCCAACCGCAAACTCAGCGACGAGATTCTTGAACACGGTGAAATCGAAGCCCACCTTAAGACAACTCTTGAACAGCTTTCTTTTTCCATGAAGCAACTGGAAAAAGCACGGGAAAAGGCAGAAAAGTCCAGCCGATTCAAAAGTGAATTTCTGGCCATGATAAGCCACGAAATCAGAACACCCATGAATGCCATACTAGGTATGGGTGAGTTGCTTCAGGAAACCGAACTGGATGCAGAGCAGTTGGGGTATGTGGAAATATTTCGGGGTTCCGGAGAAATCCTCTTAAAGATCATCAACGATATTCTTGACTTCGTACAAATAGAATCAGGCCTGATAGAACTGGTTCCCGTTCCGTTCAACCCCTCAGAGGATATGCAGAGCGTGTGCAAAAGCATGGCCCATTCCGCGCACGCCAAAGACATAGAAATAATCTGTGATGTGGACCGGAGTGTTCCCCATCAGGTCATGGGCGATCCCGTCCGGGTCCGTCAGATACTGATGAATATCATCGCAAACGCCATCAAGTACACCTCAAGCGGAGAAGTTGCCATTCGGCTGACCCTTGAAGAATCCGCTAATGATTACGACAGGCTTCTATACACTGTCAGAGATACCGGGGCAGGCATTCCCGATGGTATACAAGGCAATATTTTCGACAGCTTTGTTCAGGCCGACAGCACAACCGCCAGAGAATACGGCGGAATAGGGCTGGGTCTTGCAGCAGCATCCAGGCTGGCAGACCTCATGGATGGAGAAATCAGATTTGAAAGCGCAAGGGGGAAAGGGACCGTCTTCTACTTTTCCATACCCTTCAAAAAATCATCCTATGAAACGGCCGGGAACGTGGCCGACTTTTCCGACGTGAAGGTTCTGCTGGTGGACGACAACCGCACCGTAAGGGAGGTCATGGGCAGAAGGCTCCTGACCTTCGGTATTGAAGCATCAATGGCGGCAGACGGAAACGAAGGTCTGGAATTCCTGAAAGCATCTTCAAGCGGCAAAGAAGAATACGACATGATTTTTATCGACAGCGAAATGCCGGACATGTCGGGTATTGAATTTCTGAAAAGAGCGCAGCAGGAAAAAATAATTTCCGGACTGTCGGCAATAATGTTTTCAGCAGGCTGCTCCGAAGAGGAAAGACGCAATGCCAGGGAGGCAGGAGCGGACCAGACACTGATCAAGCCTGTTTTCGATGCGGACATTCTGCGCTGCCTGCAGGCTGCGGACGAAAGAGAAAAACCGATAAAGGATAAGCCGGGAACGGGAATGAAGATTCTGCTGGTGGAAGACAATGAGGATCACAGCAGAATTCTGGAACTGTTCATAGCTGAAACAGGGGCGGAAACAATAATAGCCTCTGACGGTCTGCAGGCGGTACAACTATTTGCAGACAATGATTTCGATCTTGTCTTCATGGACCTCGGCCTGCCGCTTGTAAACGGAGTTGAGGCTGTCTCCAGAATACGTGAACTTGAGCAGCAGGAAAGCAAAAAACCGGCGGCAATTGTAGCCCTTGCTGCGCACGCTTTCGGAGAACACAAGGAAGACTGCCGCCAGGCAGGCTGTGACGGTTTCATTTCAAAACCGGTAAGATGGGATACCATACGTGCGACAATTGCAGCATTAGCAGACGGATACGGGCTTCCTGCCAAAATCACACTCACGGAGTAAAAAATGACAGCCGACGAAGGCCGGGGAAAAATATTGTTCACAATTAATGAAGACCTGCGGGAATTGCTTCCGCATTTCGTCACTCATCAGCTTGAAGAACTCTGCCAGATGGAGGATTGTCTCGCCTCAGAAGATTTCAAGGGAATAGGAAGGTTGGGCCACAGCCTCAAGGGCGCGGCGGCCAACTTCTGTCTTGAGCCACTATCCAGACTGGGCACTACGATTCAGGATGTATCGGAATTAGGCATGTCTGATGCGCTTGAACCCTTGGTCAAAAAATACCGCATCTACCTTGATGAACTTAAAAAACAATTGAGCTGACATGCGGTTTTCAGGATTTACCCACTTCCAGTCCGCAAGCAGTTGCAGCAGCAACCATTGTATCAAACCAACCGGCATTGCTGGCGACATATACTTTCTTCCGGTTACCGCAGAATTTGGATTTATGTCTGGCATTCCCCTTGAACGGGTAGATGGATTCGCCGAACCGGAAAAAAAATTCGGAAATCTTTTTCAGTGCACCGGAGAGGTTGAACCCGCAACTCATCTCCACAAGAGGCGAAAGCCCCAGACTCAGTGTCCCGATGCCCTCGGCTTTGAATTTTTCCAGCGCACACAGGACGATGTAAGGAGATATGCCGTTTAAGGCTCCATCTTCAACCCTGTCGAAATTGTGATAGTAACCGATTACGCGGCCGGCACTGTAAATTGGATCAAATCCGGCCAGGCCAACCAACCGCTCTCCTGATCTGGCCCAGAAAAAACGAACCCCTTTCTCATCCTTACCGGGCATAGGCCGGGTAAGAAAAGAAAGCTCCCTGCCTCCCTTATTCTGCAGCCAGCTTGCACATAATCCTGAGACTTCGCGCGGATCAACCTCGGATAACTTTTTTTCCTCAACAGTTATCCCTGCCCGCAAACACTTGTTTTTCCACTGTCTAAGGGAAGCTTTCTCTCCCCCCTCAAGATTGAACGCCCCGATATCAAGCTCGGTTTCAACTCCAAGCTGATAAACCCGGAATCCGGATAAATACAACTGCCTGGCCAGATTCTCGTCTATCTGTACCAGAGTTGTTTTGCCGAGATGTCCGGCAAGCCTTTCAACAAACAGCTGCTGCAATTGTGCCGAGACAACAGGATTGGACAGCACAACAGCATGGTCACCGGAAATCAGATTTTTTGCGTTCAGCCATGCGGCAAAACCCACCCCCTCCCACAGGCTGTAGCTCATGCCGGGCTGCAATACAGAATAAGACGCGCACCTGTTTCCGTACCGCTGTAAATAATGAAACAGAAGACGGAGATTCCCCTCTGCTCTGTCATTAAGAGTCTGAATATTCAGCGCATTATTTAAATTCATTTCTACTCGCAGGTAAAAGAGATAATCTTTACTATACGCTGAAAACCGTTGTATTTTCAAGCCCCGGTTTTATTTTTCCTGCTTGCATGCATCAGAATTATGAACTACAGCAACGTCACTGCAGCACCCTGTCATGGAGGATTAATGGTGTATTCAATCTGCCGTTTCATTGAACGGCACTTTCTTCTGATAGCCGTTTTTTCAAGTTTAGCCGCGTACCTGTCCCCTCCTCTTTTTATCTGGATAAAGCCGCATATTGCATTCTGTCTCGGCGTGATCATGTTCGGGATGGGGCTGACACTTCAATTCAGCGATTTTGCTTCTGCTATCAAAAACTACAAGGCAGTATGTCTGGGCATCATCCTGCAATACACCGTCATGCCGGCCCTTGCGGTCATACTTTCATCCCTGATGGGACTGCCGCAGGAAGCCCTGATCGGAATGGTTGTCGTCGGGGCCTGTCCCGGAGGCACGGCTTCAAACGTAATCGCGCACCTTGCCGGGGCAAACGTGGCTCTTTCCGTCACCATGACCATGATCTCCACCTGCCTGGCTCCGCTGCTCACCCCTATGATAATATACGCGGTGTTAAACCAGCAGGTGGAAATTCCCCTGCTGCCCATGATAAAATCAGTATTCTGGATTGTTATTTTTCCGCTGGTTGACGGTCTTGTGCTGCGCCGTTTTCTTCGCAAAAGAATAGACCCGGTAATTCACATTTTTCCTTCGGTATCGATTATTGTCATCGCAATGCTTGTGGCCTGTATCATAGGCTTGAACAGGGATATGCTGGCGACCTTTCCGCTGCTGATTCTTGCTGCAGTGGCTCTGCACAACGCAGGTGGACTTATAGCCGGATACGGGGTGGGACGGATAGCCGGATTCGACAAACGGGACAGTCTTACTCTGGCGATAGAAGTAGGAATGCAGAATTCAGGTCTGGGGGTGGCGCTGGCAACCAAGTATTTCGGAACGGCCACAGCGCTTCCGGGAGCTCTGTTCAGCCTGTGGCATAACATCTCCGGCATAGCCATTGCCGACAGGACCAGACAGGACGGATCGGAAACACGGGACCTGCAGCCGAAATAAAAACGGCAAAGGCCGCAATTATCAGAAATCCAGCTTGATGACTTTGGAAGGCTGGCGGGAAGGAGCCTTTTTCCTGGCTTTCTTTTCAGTTCCGGCAGAAGAACCATCCAGATTGATGGATGCGGAAGATTTGTTCCCGTTTTTCCTGGCCCGTGACTTGGCTGCATCAGCAGTTGTCTGTCCCGGAGTATATCTGCTGCCGAAAACTTTGGGGCCGAGCTTGTCGGAAATCTTTTTGGCCTCGGCGTTCATGGGATTTGTCTTCAGCACCATTGCTGCGGCGTCGTATGCTTCAGTATACATGCGTTTGCCCAGAAAAAGCTTTGCCTGGCGGATATAAATACTCTCGTTGGCGCCGAATCTGCGGGATATCTCCTTGATGACATCAAGGGCCTTGTCGTGCTCAGCCATCATCTCCCAGGCCAGCAGCAGGGAAATATAAGCCCGGCTGTCATTGGGTGTCGCGGCGATGGCTCTCTCCAGATATTCAATGCCGTCAGCGGGAAATCCGGACTTGACCAGCCGACCTCCGACATCCTGCAGCAAGCCACGTTCATCCGGAAAAGCATCCGTAATCTTGCGGAAATATTTCTTGGCTTCCTTCACATTCTTTTCGGCAAGAAACTTCTGTCCGGCAAGGATGTATTTGTCGATATGGTTCTTCTGCTTTCGAACCTTCTCAACAGCGGCCTTCTCCATGGCATCCTTGATCGTGTTATGGATCTTGAGCAGCATTGCCGCGAGTTTCTTTTCCTGCCCCTTGGTGTACTTCATATTCCGGGGCAGCACCCGCTGCAATTCTTCCATGGAAAGCAACTGCCGAATCACTTCGTCAACCAGGATACCGATCTCAAACTTTTCACGTCCGAACACCTGGCTTTCAGCCAGATCATCAAGGGACAGGCTCAAGGCGTGCAGACAGCGCAGATAGTCCTTACGTTGCCCGTAGGACTTGGCGCGGGCAATATTTTCCTTGATGGTCTTGGGTGAACTCATATGACTCCCTTTATAATCCTGGACATCTGCCCGGACTTAACACTTACTTTTTATTCTGCAAACCGTCGTTACTTGACAGCGCAATCTGATTCCCGAAAAACAATGGCTGAAAGACAGAGAAAAAATTTATTTCACAGAAAAATGCTGCTCTGCTGACCTTACAAACCACACGCTTTGCACTGTGGCTGTTTAATATATAATTCTTTACACTAAGTCCGACATTGTCAAGACCGGATACAGATACCAGCGGTCAGTACAACCCCGTGACGGGAAGCTGAGATGCAATTGACGCCAAAGCCTGCGAAAGGTAGTTTCGCCATGATTTCTCTGCAAGTCAGCCGTTGCAAACACTGAAAACCGGAATTAAGTACCACCGATGAACATCTATTTATTTATCATAATATTCTCACTGGCAGGAGCTTTCTTTCTCGGGCTTACAGCCCGCCAGCTCAATCGCAAAGCACTTTCACCCATTCTACCACAAGAATTCACAGGCATATTCGACCCTGATGAGTATAGCAGATCGCAGGCCTATGCGAAAACGGAAATGGGCTTTGAAAATATAACCGGAGCACTGAGTACCGCCGCCACAATCCTGTTCATAATTTTCGGAGGATTCAATGCAATTGATCTCCTGGCACGCAGTTTCGGGTTCGCGGACATAGGCACCGGCCTGATATTCTTTGCATGTCTGGGACTGCTGAGCGAACTGCTCTCCCTGCCCTTCTCCCTGTACCATACTTTTGTGATCGAAGAAAAATTCGGATTCAACAAAACCGACCTGAAAACCTTTGTCACGGATAAAATAAAAGGCTGCCTGCTCACCGTTATCATCGGAGGCATAATTCTCGGCGGAATACTGCTTTTCTTCAATGCCGCGGGAAAAACCGCATGGCTGTGGTGCTGGATATTCACCGTGCTCATCACCATCGGCGTGCAGTACATCGCCCCGGCCTGGATTCTTCCGCTATTCAACAAGTTCACTCCCATCGAGGATGGGGAACTGAAAGATAAAATCGAAACTTTTGCGGCTGCAAACGGTTTCGAACTCAACGGCATTTTCATGATCGACGGTTCAAAACGCTCCACAAAGGCCAACGCCTACTTTACCGGATTCGGCAAAAAGAAACGAATCGCTCTGTTCGATACCCTTGTACAAGAACTTGGCGCAGACGAAATCGTTGCCGTACTGGCCCATGAAATAGGGCACTGCAAGCTCGGTCATATTCGCAAAATGATGATTATGAGCATTTTGAATACCGGGGTGGTCTTTCTGCTCATGTCTTTCTTCCTCGGCAACAGTCAGCTTTTCGCGGCCTTCGGAATGGAACATATCTCAGTCCATGCCGGGCTTGTTTTCTTTGCACTCCTCTACACTCCCGTTTCACTGGTGCTTTCAATCTTCAGCAACATCCGCTCACGCAAGCACGAATATGAAGCGGACAATTTCTCCGCTGAAAAAACAGGACACCCGGAAGCTCTGATCAGCGGTCTGAAAAAGCTGTCGGTAAGCAGCCTTTCAAACCTGACCCCGCATCCTTTCTATGTATGGCTGGAATACAGTCATCCCCCTGTTATAAAGCGCATCGAAAATCTGAAATCATTCAAACAGGAGGCCTAGCCCGTGCTGCTCAAAAAAGAAAGGGAACTGGTGGTGGAATACGGCCGCAAACTGCTGCGTGCGGGACTGACAACGGGAACCGGCGGAAATTTAAGCATAGTAAACAGGGAAAAAGGGTTCATGGCCATCAGCGCGAGCGGACTGAATTATCTGGACGCCACCCCGAAAGATGTTGTCCTGATGGATCTTGACGGGAATATCGTCGAGGGTGAACGCAAACCTTCGAGCGAACACGGCTTTCACTCCATACTTTACAAACAACGGGAAGACATAAACGCGGTTGTGCACACCCACTCTGTCTACGCCACAACGGTCGCCTGCCTGAACATGGAACTGCCCGCTGTCCATTATCTGGTGGGTTTTTCAGGCAGAAAAGTGCCTCTCGCCCCATACGCCACCTTCGGCAGCCCGGAACTTGCCGGATACGTGGCCGAGACCATAGGAAATTACAACGCCGTGCTGCTCGCCAACCACGGACTGATCACTGTGGGTAAAGCTATCGGCAACGCCTTTGACGCTGCGGAAGAACTGGAACTTGTTGCCAGAATTTATATTCAGGCCCTTTCAGCCGGAAAACCGGTCCTAGTGCCTGACGAAGAGATGGACCGCGTGATTGATAAATTTTCCACTTACGGACAGGCCGGGGGAAAGGAGTAGCGATTCATGAATGCTTTTTTTCAGACCGGTGTTTTCGAAATAGCATTTCCCCTGTTCCTGATAATGGACCCGCTGGGCAACCTGCCGGTCTGCCTGTCCATGCTCAAGGATTTCTCGCCGCGCAGACAGCGCCGAATCCTCCTGCGTGAACTTCTCTTTGCCTTATTCATCACGGTTCTGTTCATGTACCTCGGAGCCGGGCTGATGAATGTGCTGAACATTCACCAGTCAACGCTGCGAATAGCCGGAGGGGTGATCCTGTTCATAATCTCCATGAAAATGATCTTCCCGAAAACGGATGGAAATGCGACGGAAGCGGAGAAGGACCCTTTCATAGTCCCCATTGCAGTTCCCCTTTTCGCCGGACCTTCCCTGCTTGCCGCAGTAATGGTTTACGGCTCAAGAGGGGACGGAAACCTGACTGTTCTGTCCGGAGTCCTGCTGGCCTGGGGAGCATCCGTCATCATCATGCTTACCGGCCCGGCACTGGCCCGGCTGCTGGGTCAAAGAGGACTGCGGGCCTGTGAAAGACTTATGGGCCTGATTCTTATTCTGCTGTCAGTACAAATGCTTGAGGACGGAATAGCATATTACATAAACCACTTATTGAAGCCATAGGATCAACTTCCGCCAAGAAGCCTGTCCATTGCGGCTTTCAAAGCTTCGGCGCGCACAGGCTTGGCAATGAATTCTGCAACGCCAAGTTCTTCCAGTTTCGCGGTGTCGCTTTCCGCCCCGTAAGCGCTCATCACTATGATGGGAAGCCGGGCTGCAGGCGCGTCCATTTCACGTATCCGTGCAATGGCCTCGTATCCGCTCAGTTCCGGCATGTGGATGTCCATCAGCACAAGATCACAATCCTGCTCGGCAAGGAATTTGAGCACGTCAGAGCCGTTACTTGCAGTGCGCACCTGATATCCCCAGTTTTCGAGAGTACGCCGCATAAAAAACTGGCTGCTCATATCATCCTCTGCCAGCAGAATATTCCCGCCCTCCACAGGCACATCCCGCACAAATGGAGCCGAATTCTCCGAATTGCCGGATACAGCATCGGAACCTGCGGTCTCACCCGAGAGTCCGCGCAGGAAATTATTTACAGCCGTCTTCAGCCGCCGTATCAAATGCTTGCTTTTACCGACATACTCCCTGGCCGCAGGCGTAAGGTCTTCTCCTTCCAGAATCTGCAGACTCCCGGTTATCCCGGCCAGAGGCGTACGCAGTTCATGGGATAGATTCTCAAGCATTGCCAAGTCGCAACATCCTTCCTTTGAAATATTTTCTCCGACAGGAGGGCACTCCCGCGCGTAGCCTACAATATACTCAGGGTTGCCGAAACTGTCCCGATGCAGGTGATGCCTTACATTAAGGCAAAGATCATTTCCCCGGCTGTCCGCGACAGTAAAATTGAAGCAGCCTCCCTCTTCGCCTCTTTGTAATGCTTCTATGTCATTCAGAACGATTTCCGCCGCCTGCGGATTCAAAAAATTATACACATTCATGCCGACGCAGACCTCCGGGTCCGATGCACCGGCGTATGAAGCAAACACGCTGTTCACCCGCAGGAAATTTCCCTTCAAATCCATGATGAGAACCGAGTCCGGGGAACTGTTCATTACAGAGTCCAGGTATCGTTTTTCCCTGCACAGGTCGTTCTCAAGTTTTATCAATGCACTGGAGTTTACAACAACCACAGAACATCCGGCAGGTTTACCGTGTTCGTCGCGTACAAGAACGGCTGTATGGACAAGGACGCACGTCTTACCGTCAGGCATATCCACTTTGGTCTTGAAACTGCATTTTCCCATTCCTGCGGCCAAAGACCGGAAGACGGTCCCATTTAATCCGAGAGTTGAAGAATCTATATTGTAGAAGGAAGGACTACAGCACGTATCTTTATTGAGACCGGGCAGTACGGATTCCTCTCCTCCTGAAAAAACAATTTCCCCGGAGAGGTCCGTTATGTAGTAGCCTATACCGGCCGCGGATATGGCCTCGCAAACAGCCTTTTTTCTACACGTAGCCCCCGCCCCGGCTCTGCGCAGATATAGAATTACAACAGTACAAACCGCTGCAAGGCATAATCCCCCGGCAGTCAAAGCTCCCACACTGTTTTCATCCAGAAATGTGCCCGCAGAAAAAGCGGCACAAACGAGCCCCCCCGCATACAATGCTGGATATATATTTTTCATATAATATTAACCCGTCAGTAAATTAGCTTGTCAGTCTATCGGTACATCAGCCGAAAAATATAATTTATAAAAAAGTGTATTGAACATGAGGCACATTTTCAAGCAATAATCGTTTTTGAGACACTTTGCGGATTAAAACAGCTGGCTCTGCCGGGAACAGCAAGGATATGAAGTCCGGTTTCATCAAAAAAAACAGCCCGCCATTTGTTAAACGGCGGGCTGTCCAATTCAATTCTTTGCACCGTAGCGGTACACAGAAAGAGCAAGGAAACGATTTAAAGACTCAAGGTCATTCCCTGCGATCCCCCTGAGTCCTGAACGGCTTCTCCGGAAGGTGAATCCTGCTGCACATTCCTGAGCATTGCCAATTCCTCAACCGAAAGAATCTTGTTGATATCAAGGATGATAACAAACTCATCGTCCTGTTTGCCCATGCCCCGGATGAATTCAGTCTTGATTGTCGTGCCCATTCTTGGAGGCTCTTCAATCATGTTTTCCGTAAGCTCGATAACTTCCCTTACAGAGTCGGCCAGAGCACCCATGACAGTTCCTTCGCCATCAAAAACGACCTCGACTATGATGATGCAGGTGTTGATGGTGTCCTCAGTCCTGCTCATGCCGAACTTGAGACGCATATCAACGACCGGAACGGCGTGCCCCCGCAGATTGATGACTCCCCGCATGAACTTGGGGGTTCTCGGAATACGGGTAATGGGTGTCAGTTCCAACACCTCCCTTACACTGGAGATATCCAGAGCATAGACGTCCTTGTTCAGTGTAAAGGTCAGATACTGGTTAGTCGTGCTATTTATTTCAGCGCTCATCCTTACCACCTGCTTTTTAATATATCCGAAGACTGCACATACCTTGTCCTCTATGGACTATAGTATAAAAGGATGTTCTCAGCCAGAGTTTATCAGAATTTTTCGAAATCACCGTCCGAAAAATCGCTGCCCAAATCGAGAGACACGCCGGATTCATCTGAAGCAGAGGAGGATCTCCTGAAATCGGAAGGCATTGAGCTCGGTCTCGGCTTTTGCGGTGCAGGCAATGCCCTGACCTGCCTTACCGGCTGCTGACTCACCCGGAAGAAGCTCATAACCTGCTGCAACTGTTCAGCCTGGCTGGAAAGTTCTTCGGATGTGGAAGCCATTTCCTCGGATGCGGAAGCATTCTGCTGCGTAACCTGATCAAGCTGCTGCACAGCCTTGTTGATCTGCTCCGCACCGGAAAGCTGCTCACCGCTGCCGGCTGCAATCTCCTGCACCAGTTCGGCAGTACGCCTGATATCCGGAACAAGCCGCTTGAGCATTTCACCGGCCTTTTCAGCCACACCGACAGTACTTGAAGAAAGCTCACCGATCTCCCCGGCTGCTGCGCCGCTGCGTTCAGCCAGTTTCCGGACTTCTGCGGCGACCACGGCAAATCCCTTCCCATGTTCGCCTGCACGGGCCGCTTCAATGGCCGCATTGAGTGCCAGCAGGTTGGTCTGGCGGGCAATCTCTTCTATTATGGATATTTTCTCGGCAATATTCTTCATGGCATCCACCGCGCGGGCTACGGCTTCACCGCCTTCCTCTGCCTGAGAGGAAGCCTGGAGAGCGATCTGCTCGGTCTGGTGGGCATTGTCAGCGTTCTGCCTGATATTGGCCGTCATCTCCTCCATGGAAGCGGAGACTTCTTCTACATTGGCCGCCTGCTCGGTTGAAGCCTGGGAAAGACTTTCCGCAGTAGCGGAAAGCTCTTCACTGCCGGAAGCAACATTCTCGGACGAACTGCTCACTTCCGCAACAACGGAGGAAAGTCTGGCTACCATATCATTAAGCGCGGCCGCCAGAATCCCGATTTCATCCCGCTGCTCAATATCAAGAGTCCTGGTAAAATCACCGCGGGACATATTTTCCGCAAACTCAACGCCCTTGCTTACAGGTCCCGTTATCGCACGGGTGACAGTAATGGAAATAATCACACCGCAAAGGAGTGCCAGCCCCAATCCTCCAAGAATAAGATAAAAGGAAAAGGACATGATGGCGTTAGCAGCTTCCTGCTGTGCATCCTTTATTTTCGAACCGAGGTCGAAAGCATCCGCACCGATGGAAGCCATATTCTTCAACTCAACAGCCTGACTCTCTGATTTTTCAACAAGAACGTTGAAACTATCAAGATAGGAGCGAACAGCTTTTTCGAGCACGGAAATATTCCAACCGGAAGCGGTGCTCACCCATTCATTGCGTTTGAGGTCACCGCAGATATCAAGGATGCTGTTTAATTCCCGGCGGACTTCCTTTACATGCTCTTCCCTGCCTGACCGCAGGAATGAATTGACCAGTGTCCGGGCATTGCGGAAAAGTTTATCCGCATCAACCAGAGAAGTATATGCCTCGAACACGGCAACAGCATCTGCGGAACCGGAACCGCTCTCGAAATTTTTATGCAGATATTGATGGCCCTGCTTTTCCATCTCGGAAACAGCACTGCCAAGATTTTCGGCGGCAGTAAGACAAATGCTCACAGCTTCTTTCTTTTCCTTGCCAAACCCGGCATATGCCTTGAAGCTCTTTGCGTATTCCGAAGCTTTGGATTCAACATCCTTTACGTCCGCAAGCCCTTTGCCGCTGAAGAGCGACTCGTTTGCAGAAAGATTGTTCGCCACTTCCGATATGGCCGCGTTGAATTTATTTTCATATTCCGATGTCCCACTAAGAGTGTAGTAAAGAACCATCAGCCTCGAATTATACATGTCGACAACAGCTTTGCTGACAACCTCAGTACGGGCATTTTCTTTGGCAACACCGCTGAGCCCATACCATCCGACCCCTCCGACAACTACAGCAAGAAGCAGTACAAGAACGAAACCGCCTCCGATTTTCCATCCAAGCTTCAAATTCTTGAACATCGATATTTCTCCGGGATTTTATTAAGACAACTCTGAACCGGGCATAAAACGCATAGGTGTACTCACTGCGACTACAACTGAGTGATAACGGATGTCAATGGCGTTATTGGATTTTTTGCTAAATTGCAACTGCATCTTCAATACGTTGACAATAGCACCTAAGTTCCTTCCGGCACCAAATATGCCATAGAAGCAGGTCTTCAAAAAAATGAGGATAAAAAGAATCGGACTTGAAAAAGTGCAGAACGCCCGCAGCAGTTCTATGCTAAGCGGACAAAGCAGTTGCAATGGCCTGCAGCACCAGCTTCAACTCATTTTCAATCTCGGGGATAAGGAGCCCCGCCTTTTCAAGGTCGCCCTGTCGTGCAGCCCTCTCGGCACTGCCGGACAAAGATGAAACCCTTTCAGCCCGTATGGTGGCGGAAATACCTTTCAAGGCGTGGGAAAATTTTACTGCCAGCACCTGGTCATCCTCTTCAAGGGCCTTGACCAGCGAATTGAAACGCTGGGGAGCATCGTCCAGATAAACGGTAAGAATTTCCGCACCGAGTTCCTTGTCTCCGCCCAGATGGGCATAAAAGGCTGACGTATTTAAAACGACCCCAGAGGCGTCCATCGCCTTCCTCCTTGCTCACAGATATGAATATGACCCGATCCCTGACTATAAGATAACATAATCAGTCCTCACTAACCAATTCAAAATACCGGGGTAATTCGGTGCCGATCTTGCGGTGGAAGAAACGCTCGCGTCCTTCCGCAGCAGCAAGCAAACGAGCGTGCTTCAGTTCCTCCATTCCTTCGGTCAACCTGAAGGCCTTCAGGCTGGTTATACCGACATCCGCACTCGTCCTCCAGTCATCTGGAGCATGCAGAGAAAGATGGGAAAGAAAACCCAGCCGTGTCGGCTCAGCACCTTTTACTCCGGAAAAAACTGCGTCCAGTTTTTTGAAAACAGCAAGACTGCCCGGAACCAGATACAGTGCGGCAAAGTAGCAGTCTGCAGCGCAGGAAGGGATTCCCTTCACTTCATTAAAGGTCACACCGGACCGAACCGTATTCCCCGTTCTGCAAAGCTCATCTCCCCAGAGAAGCAGAAGCGAGACTTCATCAGCAGGCACGGAAGCTTTTTCCCCAGGATTTCTTGTTCTCCAGGAATACCAGAAATGTTTCGCTATATCCCACATGCCGAGCTTCAGAGCGGCAAGGGATGCGGACATACAAAAATAGCAGTCAA
This sequence comes from Maridesulfovibrio sp., assembly GCF_963677005.1. Taxonomy (NCBI): domain Bacteria; kingdom Pseudomonadati; phylum Thermodesulfobacteriota; class Desulfovibrionia; order Desulfovibrionales; family Desulfovibrionaceae; genus Maridesulfovibrio; species Maridesulfovibrio sp. Next base: position 2,352,443 of record NZ_OY781616.1, read on the forward strand.
ACTCCAGATCCTGCCGGACCATATACGACCGCGCCACATCCAGAAAAAGATCCTTGAGCCCACTTACAGCAAAGATGCGCAACAGGACTCCGTCCCGCCTAAAATCCTGCGGCAGAGCCAGCAATCTTTTAATAAGCCCGGGCCAATCTGTTACAGGATCACCGGCCTCGCCCAGAGCCGCTTCCACGAGGCAGAGCAGTAGCCCGGCTTCTGTTTCAGAAACCGACCGCTTTTCCAGACCTTCCGCAAAATCAAGAATCGCAGCCGCACGATTATCCGGCAGATGGTCACGCATAACCCGTTCATAACCGGCAAGACCCATCATTGCGGCATAGTCGGGGTCACGCTCAAACCGATCCAGAATCTCCTTCAATTCCAGAACATCATCGTAAACCATGATCTCACGCCCGATATCGAAAAGCTCTCCCAGTTCGGGACCTGCGTCCGGGGTGACCATTGCACAGCCACAGGAGCAGGCTTCGAACAAACGGAAATTCACTTCCCCGAAAATTGATTCATTGGGCACAACCCGTGTCTGCCTGTAGACCTCCATCATTGCGCTGTAATTAAGACCTTCTACAAGATGCAGGTTGTAACCGCTCTTCAGGAAATCAACAAACCATTGCCGGGCCCGGCGCTCCGGGGACACCCTGCCCACGAAAGTAAGATCGTGCTCGCGCTTCCCGTATGGAATCAGACCTGCTGCCGTACCTGTTTCCGGCCCCGGATGCCCCCCCATCCACGGCATCCAATGTATTTTCGCCTCGCAGCACTTTTCCAGTCGCGAAACATATTTTTTCTGGGTGGTCAGAACTCCGTCGAATAAAGACCCGTAAAGACCGTGCCAGTGCATATTGAGATGCGTATCCACCGACCAGAATATTTTCAGACAATCCAGTTCCCGCAGCCCGGTAAGAAAAACCCTGCGCCCCAGATTTTCCTGTTGCAAAATGATATCCGGAACGAATTCCAGTTCCGCGAGTTTCGCAGCAACATCGAAATACCGCTCCGTGCTGTGCACGCTGCGAACTTCACACCCGAGCCTGCCGAACGCATTCACCATCGGCTGCCTGCAATTGATCAGGAAAAGTCTTTTCATGGGAATCATATACGCCAACGTCACAAAATTTTAAAGCTGTTACAGCCCAATAAGATTGCCATGCTACTGCGGCTGTGTTTACATCGAAAGAAAAATCCGGAGGTCGCCGACCATGAAACAGGTATTTACAATAATCCTCATTATTCTCTGTCTGGGCATCACGATTGCGTCTGCGGACACGACAATCCCAGCACTGAACACAAACCCATGTCAGGACGTCATAGTAACCAGGACAACGCCGCTGCTTTCATTCAAAAAAAACAGCCCGGATGCATCCAGATACGAAATACAGCTGGACTTAAGCAAGTCATTCGACTCCAAGGCCCTGCGCAGTTACAGCATTAACTCTTCCGAAGAAAAAGTGGACGCTTTTCAGGTTCCGGACAAAACGCCCCTAAAGGACAAAAGCCTCTGGTGGTGGAGAGTCCGCGCCCTGTCTGCAAGCGGCAAGGCCGGAAAATGGGCTGTAAGCAGGTTCTTTGTGGATACAGAAAGCGATGACCGTTATTCGGGGCTGCAAAGAATCATTCCAGTGTCCGTAAAGGCCGGAAGCGGTTCCAACCCGGAATACCTGACCGACTACAGCGATGCCGGGCTTAACAGCCAGTGGCGTGCAGCCCCTCCCGGCCCCAGAGAAGAATGGATTGAACTCGACCTCGGCAGACCGGTCACTGTTTCACGCGCCTGGATGCTTTCGGAATTCGGAAATCCCGATGGATGGATAAATGATTTTCATTGGCTCTCCAGCAACGACGGCACAGAGTGGGAACCAGTTCCGGGCGGGAAAGTCAGCAACTCGGACACCTACAGGATAATACAGGACGTTACCCCCAATAAAGCCCGCTTCTGGCGGCTGGTAATTACCCGTTATACCGGTTACGCCCCGGCGCTCAACGAGCTGATGCTCTTTACGCCTGCCGAACCGGAGATTCCGAATGTGCCGGAAAAACCTTATGTCATGGTTATCGGCAATCAGCGAAACGGTTATACCTTCACAAGACTTGTCCAGCGGATTGAAGAACTGATCCCGGACTTAAAAGTTATCCGGATTCCGTACTGGAAAGCCGACATGGCAATGATCAAAAATCTTCCTAACAAACCGGCGGCCATCATACTCAGCGGAAACAATGCCGATTACAACAACCTGCCCATGTTCGAATACAACGGCGAATACGAGATTATCCGTAGGGCGGATATTCCCATACTGGGCATCTGCGCAGGCTGCCAGATGAACGCTTTCGCCAGTGGATACACCCGCGTGCACTCCATGGGCTGGTCCGATATATCCGCCATGCAGAAACCAAATGAACGAACAATAATAAATAAGAAAATTGCTGACCCGATCTTCAAGGACGTCCGTGATAATTTTGTTGCACCGGAGGTTCATGGGTGGGCAATCTATTCTCTACCGGACAACTACGAGGTAATTGCCCGTTCCGATTACATTCAGGCCATCCGGCGTAAGGATAAAATGCGCTACGGAGTACAGTTCCACCCTGAGATCAAGGAATCATACAATCAGGCTGAATCGGTGCTGCGCAACTTTCTCAACACCTGCCTGAACAAATCGAAATAACATTAAAAAAGCCGCAGTGCTCAGCGCACTGCGGCTTCATAATTATCAACAAGTGATTAATCAGGCGTAAGCCCTGTGCACGGTATTGTTCGCCAGTTTACCCTTGCCCATGGCCTTGATGACATCAACTGTTGCACGTACCGCGTCTTCAACATCCTGTGCGGTGTTGCAGAATGTGGGAGAAATACGCACAAGGTCGTGTCCCAGAACATGCAGGTTGGCAATGGCAAGCCCGTGCTGCTCGTAGACATTCTTGACCACATCACCGGCCTTTATTCCGTCCGGAGTCCTGAACAGAAAAACGGAACTGCGCAATTTGTCATTAGCGGTAGGCGTGGAGATCCATTTGTATGCTTCCTTGGCCTTAAAATCCGGATAAATTTCCGGAAGGTAGCGGAAGAGAGCTTCCTTCGTCCGTGACCCAAGGTAGTGGATACGCTTCTCTATTTTTTCCGGGTTTACATTCGGATGAAATTTCCCGGTATGGAACAGTGCGGTAATCCAGGTTGAAACCAGTGTGGCATCATTCTGCTGGCCGAGATACGAAAAACGCTTGGCATTCGGATCAATCTGCCCAGTTGCAGCCTTGAAACCGTAATCTTCCGGAGTCATGATGTGTTCATCATATCCCCATTCGCTGGGGGTGAACCTTTCAGCCGCGCCATGCTTGTTGTTCATGTACAGCACGCCGACCATTTTCGGACCGCAGGGCCATTTATGGAAACTTCCGGCAATGCTGTCCACATCCAGACTGGCGAGCTTGAGGTCCAGCACTCCGAACGTCTGGGCACTGTCCGCATGGATATGCATTTCACTGTTTATCTTGCGAAGCTCGTGGACGATCCGCTCCATGGGCAGCAGCATGCCGCACTCGTTGGACTGCCAGGAAAGGGTTACTACCTTGGTATTCCTGTCGACCATGGCCAGAATGGCCTTGACGACATCGTCTTCGCTTCTCGGGTCGGAGGGCATGATTCCGCGCCGAGCTTCGTCTTCCGAGACGCTGTTCGAAAACATCTTTGTCTGAACTGTCCTTACTGACCCTTCAGCCCACCCCTGAGTGGCCTTTCTGTATTCCCAGGCCTGATAGTTGGTCGGATGGTTAACGTCCCACACAACAACATTATCTTTTTGCGGATCAAAGAAACCGGAGGTTACCAGCCCGTTGTTGATGAAGTTGTTTCCCTGCGTGCTGTTGGAGACCAGCGCCATCAGATAATCGGCCTGATATTTCTGTTTCTCCAGCCCGAACCACTGCTTGATGGCCTCAAGACCGTATCCAAGGCTAGCTTCGGCGAGTTCCCCACGCATGGGAAAGGAAATATCCTTTGCAAGCATATCCTGAACCAGAGCAACCATGTCTTGAACGGGTTTCATGGACGGGCAGAGGTTTGCGGAGTTGACGGAAACACAGGTGTACTTGGCCCGGTCAAAATAACTGTTTACCAGCCTGTCCCACTGAGCATTATTCTCGGCCGCAAGTTTATCTGCCGAGAACTGTTTTCCATCAGCTGAGCATTTGGCAATGTAGGCTTCAATCTCTTTCAAAGCCTGAACCTTACCTTTGCTGAGGCTCTCACCGTCGCCCTTACCGCTTTTAGCCAGAACGAAATCAGGAATCATCAGGACGCTGCCAAGTCCTATTCCAAGTCCAAAAAATTCACGACGCGAAAATTTCATAATCAGGTACTCCTTGAGTTACATACAGAAGTAAAAATCTATTATTGGAGCGACCATACATTATCACGAAAGAGATTCATAGGAGGTATTAAAAATTATCAAACGCAAAATTACAGCCTACGCAACTGAGCTTTATCTTAACATCAGAAATTAAGTTAACCAGCAATATTCCGACAGGCCGCCGCACGTTTGTGCAGCACAGCTATTTTGATCGAAATATTATCCCCCTCATCTCTAAAGTAATATTTCATTTCAATCTATTTCAGAACAATATCAAGGTTTGCCAGTAAAGAAACAGCTTCCGGCAGTGAGAAACAGGTCTTCGTAAGCTTATTTGTTTCTGCATTCATAAAATAATTACGTGATGTACTGAAATCGGCACGGCTCATATCTGTCTGATGAAATTGGCACCCGGAAAAATCGCAGTTATCAAACTTAATCCGAGCCAACTTGCAATCAGCAAAAGAGGCATCCCTTAGGGAACAGTCTTCAAATCCGACTTTAGTCAAGTTCATGCCACTGAAGGAGCACCTGTCCATCAAGCAATTATAAAACCGTGCGATTATGACAGGCCCCAGATTACCCCAGTTTATCCCCAGCAGCTTGGAACCGTTGAACTCGGAGTCTATTACTTTGGTACTGTTAAAAACAGCCAAGGCAAGATTGCAGTCATCGAAAACGCACTCCTGGAACTCACATTCCCTGAATTCAGCATACTGAAAATCTGCCTGCTGGAATTTACACCTGTAAAAACTGACTTCCTTCAAAGTCCGTTCTTCCATAGCAATATTCTGGAACAAAACATCCTCATACGATCCACTATTATTTATATCCATCAACTACTCCTGATTTTATAAGCAGCCTTTCTAGTACGCTTCTAAATTTCAAGGTGCAATCCATCGAGTATCAAACATTCCCCCCATGCTCCAAACGCCGAAAAGCCCGCACAACTTTCGTAGTGCGGGCTTTTGCAGAAACAAAAAAGTCCTTGCGACGACCTACTTTCCCACCAGCTACCTGGCAGTATCATCGGCGAAGGAGGGCTTAACTTCCGAGTTCGGAATGGGGTCGGGTGTGGCCCCTCCTCAATGGTCGCAAGGACAAATATGTTGATCCGTAAGGATCGAAATATATGTCGAATAGAGAACCTACTTCCTTAATTTTGCGTAGTGTGCGTCAGATGTGGATTTTTCGATTCGAGACCGGATGCGAAGTGTATCCTTAATACACGAGCAGTCGATCTTGAATTTAAAAATTCGCAGATGGCGTGCAATACGCGAAATTAAAGTTATAGGGAAGAGAAGAAAGATAAGTCGCACGATTTATTAGTACCGGTCAGCTGAATGTGTCACCACACTTACACTTCCGGCCTATCAACCAGGTGGTCTACCTGGAATCTTCAGATGCTAAAGCATAGGGAGAACTAATCTCAAGGCAGGCTTCCCGCTTAGATGCTTTCAGCGGTTATCCCTTCCGAACTTAGCTACCCTGCAATGCCGCTGGCGCGACAACAGGAACACCATAGGTTCGTCCACCCCGGTCCTCTCGTACTAGGGACAGACCCTTTTCAATTCTCCTACGCCCACGGTAGATAGGGACCAAACTGTCTCACGACGTTTTAAACCCAGCTCGCGTACCACTTTAATCGGCGAACAGCCGAACCCTTGGGACCTGCTTCAGCCCCAGGATGTGATGAGCCGACATCGAGGTGCCAAACCGCATCGTCGATGTGAACTCTTGGATGCGATCAGCCTGTTATCCCCGGCGTACCTTTTATCCTATGAGCGATGGCCCTTCCATGCGGGACCACCGGATCACTAAGACCAACTTTCGTTCCTGCTCGACATGTCTGTCTTACAGTCAAGCTCCCTTATGCCTTTGCACTCGACGGCTGGTTTCCAATCAGCCTGAGGGAACCTTTGCAAGCCTCCGTTACTCTTTGGGAGGCGACCGCCCCAGTCAAACTACCCACCAGACACTGTCTCCAAGCCGGATAACGGCGTTGGATTAGAATTCAAGAATATCAAGGGTGGTATTTCAAGGATGGCTCCACAGACACTGGCGTGCCCGCTTCAAAGCCTCCCACCTATCCTACACATGATAGCCCTAAACCCAATGTCAAGCTATAGTAAAGGTGCACAGGGTCTTTCCGTCTTACCGCGGGTAACCGGCATTTTCACCGGTAATTCAATTTCACTGAGTCTCTGGTTGAGACAGTGGGGAGATCGTTACGCCATTCGTGCAGGTCGGAACTTACCCGACAAGGAATTTCGCTACCTTAGGACCGTTATAGTTACGGCCGCCGTTTACTGGGGCTTCGATTCGGAGCTTCGAACAAGTCTAACACCTCCTCTTAACCTTCCAGCACCGGGCAGGCGTCAGTCCCTATACATCGTCTTACGACTTAGCAGAGACCTATGTTTTTAGTAAACAGTCGCCCCCCCCGATTCTCTGCGGCTCTCGAAAGCTTAGAAAGTAAATCTCGTCACTCTCAAGAGCATCCCTTCTCGCTAACTTACGGGATCATTTTGCCGAATTCCTTAACCAGAGTTCTCTCAAGCGCCTTGGTCTACTCGACCCGACTACCTGTGTTGGTTTGCGGTACGGTCTGCAAATGCTAAACTTAGAAGATTTTCTAGGCAGTCTGGAATTACTCACTTCAAACGTGAAGTTACGGCATCACATCTCGGGATAGAGGATCACGGATTTGCCTATGATCCATCCCTACATGCTTACACCGGGACATCCAACACCCGGCTGAGCTATCCTTCTGCGTCCCTCCGTCGCACACAATTGCAGGTACGGGAATATTAACCCGTTTTCCATCGACTACGCCTTTCGGCCTCGCCTTAGGGACCGACTAACCCTGGGAAGATTAACTTTACCCAGGAAACCTTAGTCTTACGGCGAACGAGTTTCTCACTCGTTTTATCGTTACTCATGCCAGCATAATCACTTCTCATTAGTCCAGCGAACCTTCCGATTCACCTTCATCCCATCTGAGAACGCTCTCCTACCGATGCGTCAAAGACGCATCCCGTAGCTTCGGTACCATGCTTAGCCCCGTTACATTTTCGGCGCAGAATCGTTAGACCAGTGAGCTATTACGCTTTCTTTAAAGGATGGCTGCTTCTAAGCCAACCTCCTGGCTGTCTATACAACTCCACCACCTTATCCACTGAGCATGGATTTAGGGACCTTAG